>JAIRZG010000098.1 GCA_031267345.1 Zoogloeaceae bacterium | reverse complement strand
CTGAACCACAGGTCGCTGGCGCCGATGTCCTCACCGAATTCCAGCGTATCCCGGTTGCCAGTGGTCGCGTCAAAATCCCGAATCGTGTCCTGACCATCGCCGCGTCCGAAGACGTAGGCATCGTTACCGGCTCCGCCGCGCAGGGTGTCATTGCCGCTGTTGCCGTAGAGCGTGTCGGCGCCGGCGTTTCCATACAGGCTGTCGTCTCCATCCAGGCCGAGCACGATGTCGTCGCCTTCGGTGAACTCGATCCGGTCAATCTGGTAGGTGTTTAGTCCCGGCATTTGATAGCACAATATTATCCAACAGTTGGAAGGATGCCCTATGGGACAAGTATTACACGGCTGCGCCCGCACGACAGAGGCAGTGCGTCGAGCGATACAACAGAATCAAGAGAGCCTGAGAGCGCTGGGCAAGCGTTACGGCTTCCGATTGCTTCAAACCCGGTTTTTTCCTTGCCAGGGAAGTTTCCGGACGTGGGTTTCAAGGGGGTTAAAACTGTGCAGTATCCGGATGCGGGCCGATGCGGCCTTTGGGGTTGTCCATCCGGGTCAGCTGCACGGTGTCTTCGGCGTCGAGGGCAAAATCAAAGACGGCGAAATTTTCCTGGAGGCGTTCGGCGTGAACGGATTTCGGGATCACCAGCAATTCGCGTTCAAGATGCCAGCGAATGATGATCTGCGCGGGCGTTTTTTGATGCTTTTTCGCGATGGCGCGTATGGTTTTATCTTGTAACAGCGCGCCTTGTCCCAGCGGACTCCAGGATTGCGTGCGTATGCCATGCAGGACATGGAAGGCCATCAACGCCTGTTGCTGAAAATCCGGATGCAGCTCAATCTGGTTGACGGCGGGCGTGACGCCGGTTTCGCCGATGATGCGTTCCAGATGCGGAACCTGAAAATTGGAAACGCCAATCGAACGCGCCCGTTTTTCTTCTTTCAGCCGGATGAGCGCGCGCCAGGTGTCGAGATAGCGGTCATGGTTGGGCGCCGGCCAGTGAATCAGGTAAAGATCGACATAATCGAGTTGCAGACGCGCAAGGCTTTCATCGAAGGCGATCAGGGTGTTGTCAAATCCCTGCTGGTCGTTCCAGAGCTTGGTCGTCACAAAAACCTTTTCGCGTGGCAGAGCGGCGGCGCGCAGCCCCGCGCCCACGCCGGATTCGTTGCCATACACGGCGGCGGTGTCGATCAGGCGATAACCCGTATCCAGCGCCGCGCGAACGATGGCGGCAGCCTCCGCGTCCGGCGTCTGCCAGGTGCCCAGGCCGAGTTGCGGCATCTGTACGCCGTCATTCAGGGTGAGAAAGGGTTGCGTCATGATGATCTCCTGCGTGGTCGGGGTTAGGGGAGCAAGGCGTCCATTCTTTTTTCGATTTGATTAACGGGGACTGCACCGGGAACACGGCTGCCGTCGGCGAAAAAGAGCGTGGGCGTGGCGTTGATGTTGAGTTTTCGGGCGAAGGCGATATTGCGATCAATGGCGCTGGTATCGCAATTGCCCCTGCCGTCGGGTTCTTTGTCGCCCATCATCCAGTTGTTCCAGGCTTTGGCCTTGTTGTCGGCGCACCAGATCTGGCGGGATTTTTTGTCGGAATCTTCGCGCAGCAGGGGATACAGGAAAGTGTAAAGGGTGATGTTGTCGAGCTTCCGCAATTCACGCGCCAGTACTTTGCAATAGCCGCAATTCGGGTCTTCAAAGGTGGCAAGCAGACGTTTGCCGTTGCCGCGCACTTGCTTGATGGCCTGATCGAGCGGCAGGTCGGAGAATTTTATGGCGGAAAGCTGCGCCAGACGCATTTCGGTGACATTTTGCATGGTCTGCATGTCGATCAGCCTGCCCTCGACGAGGACGCTCATCGCTTCATCGGTGTAATAAATCTGACCGTCGACGTACAGCTCATACAGGCCGAGATAGTTGGTTTTGCGGATGCTGTCGATCTGGATATCCAGACGTTTTTCCAGATTCTGCTTCAGCTTGCTGGCTGCGACAAACTGCGCTTCTACAGGCGCGACGGCGAAAAAGGCAAAAAAGGCGACACTTGCGGCAAGGGCGACAAAACGTGACATGGGGATTCCTGCAAGAGGGTAGGGCAGGGCATTATAGATCAGAGGACGGAAGACGGAAGACAGGGGGCTGTAAAATCCTCCGTCCTCTGTCTTCTGGCAATCGCGCTCCGTATGAGGGCGCGGGCGCCGAGGAGGGCGATACCCTGACGGGCGCGGGTGAGGGCGGTGTAGAGGAGTTCGCGGGTCATGAGCGGGTTGTCCTGTTCCGGCAGCACCAGCGCGATGCGCCCGAATTCCGAGCCTTGCGCCTTGTGTACGCTCATGGCGAACGCGCCTTCCCAGGCGGGCAGGCGGGAAAGCGGCAGCCAGCGGTAGCCGCCCGCCTCCGCAGGGAAACAGGCGCACAATTCGTTGTCTTCGCCGTGTTCCAGCAAAATGCCGATGTCGCCGTTGAACAGCCGCAGGGCGTCGTCGTTGCGCTGGATCAGAATCGGCAGCCCGCTTTGTCCCTTGAGCGCGGCGAAGGCGCGATTGACGCCGGAGACACCGCGCTCGCCTTCGCGCACGACGCAGAGGACGCGAAAACTGTCCAGCGCCTGAAACAGCGGCTTGGGGTCATCGCCAACACGCCAGTTCGCCAGCGCGTTCCAGTACGCCGCATATCCCGATGTCAACAGAGCGTTTTCGGCGGATGAACGCGCGTTGCCGCTGGATTCCAGGCAATGCAGTTCCGCGTAATCCTGATCCAGCAAGGCAAGCGCCGCCGGAACTTCTCCCGCCGCCAGATGTCGCGCCAGACGACCCAACGGCGATTCCGGCGGAAAGCGACGGCTTTGTGTGAGTTGAATGACCGCATCCTGAAACGGCGACGGATCGACATCCTGCGCGTCTTCCGCGATGGACGGCTCCGCTTCTCCGGTGAGTTCGACGAGCGCGGCGCGGGTGGCGGCGCTCAATTCCGCACGGGTGGAAAGCATGGCGAAGAGGGAGCCGGCTTCCACGGCCTGCAACTGCGCCTTGTCGCCGAGCAGGATCAGGCGGGCGTGTGGCGGCAGCGCCGCGCAAAGCTGCTGGGCGAGCATGAGGTCAAGCATCGAGGCTTCATCGACCACCAGCGCATCGAGCGCCAGCGGGTTGTTGGCGTGATGGCGCGGCGCGCCGCCCTCCACGCCCAGACCCAGCAGACGATGCAGGGTGGTGGCGTCCGGCGGCAGGAGGCGGATGATCTCTGGCGGCAAATCCCGGGCGCGCAGACGCAGGGTTTCCTGCATTCGCGCCGCCGCCTTGCCGGTAGGCGCGGCGAGCGCGATGCGCAGGGTCGGGTTATCCGCCAGCAGACAGGCGAGCAGACGGGCGACGGTAAAGGTTTTGCCCGTGCCGGGGCCGCCGCTGATGAGGACCAGACGCCGCAACAACGCCAGCGCCACGGCGCGTTTTTGTTCGTCGGGCGCGTGTTGGGCAGGGAAAAGCCGCGCCAGCATTTGCCGCGCCGGTTCGCCGGGCGGCGGCGCGGCGCGGTGACGCGCCAGCAGGTCTGCGTTCAGACGCGCTTCGGCGACAAAATAACGCGCCAGATACAGATGTCCCGCGTCATCCATAATCAACGGCTTGCCGCTGTCCGGATCGCCCGCGACGCCGCTGGCGTGAAGGGCGGCGCTGTCCAGCGCCGTACCGGCGAGAGAAACGCGGATTTTGCCTTCCGGGACCGCCAGCGCCAGCGCGAATCCGGCTTTTCCGGCGGCGTCGACGCCCATTTCCGGCGCGTTCAATTGCCGCGCCCAGCGGCGACACTGATCAGCGAAGGCGCGCGCCAGCAGGTGGTTGGCGTTTTGCGCGTTCATGCGCGCCGCGCCGCCGAGAGTATGGCGTCGGCGAACTGCGGCATCAGGGCAAAGGGAAAATCGTGTCCCATGCCGGGTAGCGCCCGCAATTCCGCCGTGGGGATGGCTTTGGCGGTATCCACGCCGCAGGCGAAAGGAATCAGGGGGTCTTCCTTGCCGTGCAGCACCATGCAGGGGATGCGAATGCCCGCGAGCAGGGGGCGTCGGTCGCCGCCGGTCATCAGCGCCGCCAACTGGCGGGCGACGCCCGCCGGATGAAAGCCGCGCCGGAATTCAAGGGTGAACATGGCCTGTAACTCCGCCTCTGGTGTGGGATAACCCGGACTCATCAATACCTGCTGACGACGCACGGCGTCCTTGACGATGGCTTCCTCGTTATGCGGAAAGGGCAGAGGCGCGATGAGCGCCTGTTGCGCCGCTGGCGTGGGTGGCGGCAACAGCGGATTGCCGGAAGAAGACATGATGGAGGTGAGCGATAGACAACGCTGCGGATAACGCGCCGCGACAATCTGCCCGATCATGCCACCCATGGAAGCGCCCACGACATGCGCTTTTTCGATATGGAGTGCGTCCAGCAAGGCCACCGCGTCGGCGGCCATGTCCGTCAGGGTGTAGAGCGGCGAAATGGCCTGTCCCGAGAAAAACTGCGCCAGACGCGGCGCGCCCAGGGCATCCAGTCTGGAAGAAAGCCCCATGTCACGGTTATCGAAGCGGATGACCCGATACCCCGCGTCGACCAGCCGATCAACCAGCGTTTGCGGCCAGCGGGTGAGCGGCGTTCCCAGACCCTGAATGAGCAGCATCACCGGCGCGTCCGCCGCGCCAGCGCATTCGGTTGCAAGCTGCAAAGCGCCGATATGGACTAAAGGCATGGGGGTTCAGGATCAGGAATCAGGAACATCACATTATAGGGCGTAGGGCGGATTAGCACAGCGTAATCCGCCGACCGTGAGCTTGGCGCGAAGCGCCCCAATGGAAGCCCCCGTTCATACGCCGCTTCGCGGCGAAAGGCCTCGATCGGCGGATTACACGGCTTCGCCGCTAATCCACCCTACGCGCTGAACTGTTTGTTAGATAGTGCCGTCACGAGATCTGGTATTATCACATTGTCACAGTTGCCTGAAGAGAAAACCATGTGTTCTGCCTATCATCGGCACGATATTTCTGACCACGTCTGGTCGCTTTTGGAACCCCATCTGCCTGGGAGGACAGGAGCATGGGGAGGTTTGGCCAAGGACAATCGGCAATTTATCAATGCCGTGTTTTGGATTTTACGAACAGGGGCACCGTGGCGGGATCTGCCGCCGGACTATGGGGATTGGAAGAACACGCATCGTCGTTTCTGTCGTTGGCGGGACAAGGGGGTCTGGGAAGGTTTGTTGGAGCAGTTGGTCGAAGAGCCGGATTACGAATGGTTGATGATTGATGCCAGTCACATCAAGGTGCATCCTCATGCGGCGGGAGCGCGAGGAGGCAACCAAGGGATGAGCGTAAC
>JAIRZG010000057.1 GCA_031267345.1 Zoogloeaceae bacterium | reverse complement strand
ATTGCATTCCCATGAACCCGTATTCGCTCGCTGCCCTCGCACGCTGGCAGGAAGGCCATTTTCTCAATTTCAACGGTCTCACCCGCTGGATTTCCATCGTCTGGCCCTTCCTTGCCCTGCCTTATCTGTTGTTGACCTGTCGGGAAGGGAAAAGCGTGACCTAGAATGTGCTTTCCTGCACTTTCCTCATTCCCCTTGATTTACACTGTCTTTTGTCCCCGGATCCCGATGACTGAATTTACCCTGCAACCCCTGCTCGATTTGTTGAATGAACGCGCTGACGAAGCGGCGCGGCAGTTGGGACGCCTGATTGCGGCGGAGCAGGACGCGCGCGCGCGGCTGGCCTTGTTGCGCCAGTATCGGGAAGAATACGCCCAGCAGTTCCGCGCGGCGCAGACGGCGGGGTTGACACTTGCCAGTTGGCGCAATTATCAGGAATTTCTGGGCAAAATCGACGCAGCCATCCAGCAACAAGACACGCAGGTCGAAAATTCCGCGCAGAACACGGCGGCCGGGCAGGAACACTGGCGGCAACAAAACACCCGCATGAAAGCCATCGACACCCTCCTGATTCGCCACCAACGCGCGGAAGACAAAAAGGCGCTGCGTCAGGAGCAAAAACAAACCGACGAGTTCAGGAACAGGGGAACCGGGAACAGATAAAGTTATCGGCGCCGACGCGCCGCGCAAGGAAAAACCCGCCACGCCCGACCGTCAAACGCCAGGCGCAAACTTCACTATACTTGTATAACAAATCATAGAGGAAAAATCATGCTTGCCGGATGACCGTCTGCGGGTCCTGAACGCTATTCAGGATATTACGCACGGTCACGCGTGCAAGAATCGGGACTTCCGTCGGACGGTCGAAGCGCACCGTGTAAGCCTGCCCGCTCCACGGCTCGATAATCTCCACCTCCACCGCGCCGTTCCAGGCCGCGCCGTCGGTCTTGTTGTTCAGGAGAGAGGCGGCGATTGTTGCGTCCGCGCCGCCGTCCACACAAGCCCACACCGAATGCGGCAGCATCTCGATGCCGTCGATGGTTTCGGTCGTGGAAAAGATGTTTTCGCGGTAAGCGAGCGACTTGACGCCGGGGATTTCATACAGACCGGAAATCTGCGCTTCCACGGTGCTGATGCCCTGCCGCGCCAGCGTCCGGTTGCGTAACGCAGCGAGGGAAGCGTCGGTTTGTTCCTCTTCGCCCAGGGTTCCGGCATTCGGGTTATTCACCGTCTCCCAGCCCAGCACGACGTCGATGATGGCGTTCAGCGTGTTTGCCGGACAGCCGACCGCGCCGAATTGCTCGGCCTCGAAATCCCCCTCGCCATTGCCGTTTGTGTCCAGCGCCACGGCTGTAGTGAGCACGAAAATATCCCCGGCTTCCGTGCGCGCGCGCGCGCCCTGCGGGAGAATGGTATTCGGAACGCCAGTGAGCGCGACCGCTCGCGCGCGGGTGCGCGTAGCTTTTTTGCGTGTGAGGCCGGTCAAGGCGCAGAGGGCGTCGAGAAAGAGACCCGTGGCCAGATTTGGGTTGATCTGGTTGGCCAGGTCGGCATTGTTGCGGGCGACGTTTTGCCGCGCGATGACTTCCTGCGTGATGAGTACGCCCTGCGGCGTGTCCGGCGTGGTGATCAAGTCTTGCCGCCCGAAGGCGTCGCGGAATTCCTGCTCGACGGCGGCGCGCGCATCCGCCGTATCCGGCACGATGACGCCCGTGCGGACGATGAAGTCGTAGGCCATTTTTTAATCCGTAAAAAATCCGGCGATGGAATCCACGCCGTAGATGGTGCGGATGGTTGCCGTATAATTCAGAACATCGCCATTTTTTTGCTGGTGGAACTCCACCACCTCGATGACGCCTTCGACCGCCAGCAATACGCGCCGCGCCGCCGCTTCAAACTTTGCCGGGCTGTGCTTTCTCCATACGGTGTCCAGCGTTGGCGCGCCGTCCTGCATGGCGTAGATCATCTCGCCCGTCTGCGCGGAAATGGCGGTGACGCAGTTCTGCCCGATGGCCTCGGCCTCATTCACCAGTTCCAGCGCGCCCGCCTTGTTCAGGGTGAGGTCGCGCCTGTCATTCACGCGGATGCTGATCATGTAACGCCTCCCGTGCTGGAGCCGCCGGTCTGTACGCCGGTATGTTGGTGTTCCAGGAAACCGCGCCCCTCGATGGTGGTGTCGCTGGTGATGTTCAATGTGCTGCTGGCGATGGTCGCCGCGCCGCCGGACATGGTGAGCACCCCCTCGATGTTGATTTGCGGCGCTTTGAGGTTAATCGTCTGCGCCGCCTCGATGGTGATGTCGTTCGGCGCCTTGATGAAAATTTTGTCCTGCCGAAGGACGATTTTCGTTTCTCCGGTCAGGGTCTGAATCACCATGTCGCTATCGTCTTCTCCGGCAATCGCGTATTTGCGGTAAATGTCAGGGATGAAGCGCCCGTCGGAAAAATTGTGCAGCCGGAGGGTGTTCGGTTTGGCTTCGTCCAGGCTTTGCAGGTACAGGCTGATGTCGCGGTCGCTGGCTTCAATCCAGCCCAGATCGCCCGCCTTGAGCGGAAAGTTGACGACGAAGCCGCCGCCGCCCAGCGCCAGCACGGGAACCGCCGCCACCTGCGCGCGCGCTTTGCCGCCGCCGTTCGTGCCGACGATGTGGATCAGCGGCAGCACCGTGGCGACGTTCGCCGCGCGGTCGTAGGCGAGCACGCGCGCGGGCAGCATCCCGTCGATGCCTTGCAGCAACTTCCTGAAGATGGCGCGGAAAGTTCCGGCGAGACTGTCGGCGTCGGCGGGGTCTTGACTGGGAATGTCGATCATCTTCGTTCCTCCTTATCAGAGGACAGAGGACAGAAGACAGAGGACAGTCGATCAGCGAAGGCTTCGCCTTCGTTCGTTTTACAAACGGCGCGCCAGCGCCGCAAACCTTCTGTCTTCTGTCCTCTGTCCTCTGTCATCTGATCCCCTTGCACTCAGCAATCCAGTAAAACGGCGTGTCGCGGCTTGAAATGTTGAATTCCAGCTTGTAGATGACGTAATCGCCCGCCAGCGCTGGATTCATCCGGCTTGACAAGGTCAGCCGCCCGCCCAGTCGCACGCCGGGGGTGAGCAGCAGCGTCACCTTGACGCCGCGCTCGGTGATTTCGGGCACGCCGATCATGCCGGAATCTTCGGAAAGGACATGCGTAGTGTGCTGGAGCGGCTCGTCGCGGTTCTTCACCACCAGGCGATCATCATCGACGAAGGCGTTCACACTGCCCGCCTCGGAGAGCCGTTCCACCTGTTGCAAGGCCGCGCCGGAAAAGCTGTAATTGCGGATGTTCTTGTCCGCCGCCTCGAAGACGAGCGCCAGATTCAGGTCTTTGGCAATTCCTTTGGCGATGGCGGAAAGCGTCGTCGTCGGGTGCGCGCGCGCCAGCAACACGCCCTTTGACGCGGCGCCGGTTCTTGCCTTCAGGGTCATGCCGATGTCGGGCGGCTGCGTTATCGTGGCGTTGGTGATGTCGCCGGAAAAAATGGCGAAGGTTCCCCAGCTTTCGCGTCCAGCTTCCAGCGTCAGCAGCTTGCGTCCTGGCTTGCCGTTGAACGGGCTTACCGTAGTCAGCAGGTAGTCGCGCGTCTCGCGCGCCAGATTGTCGATGGTAAGCGCGCATTCGTTTTGCAGCGGGTTGGCGAATTTCGTTCCCGTCGCAGTTACGTTCATGCCCTCAAAGCGTTTCAGCCTGCCGTCGACTTCAATGCCGACAACGACGCGGCGCGGGTCAATCTGCTGGCGCATTGCGCAGTTCCGCCAGTTCCGCCGCCGTCGCATAGACCAACTGCTGCCCGCTTCCGAACCGCCGGTAATCCGGATAATCGTCCGCGTCGGTGAGGAACGCGAAATTGCCCGCTTCTCCTTCCAGATAGCGGTAGGGCAGCAAGGGTTGCAGCGGCAGCGCGCGCTGACCGCTGACCAGAATCACGTCATCGCGGGCGATGCTCACCACGGCGGCGCCGTTATTCAGGGTCTTCACCTCGATTTTAAACCACGCCTCATCGAGAAAGACCTCGACGGCCTGATTCGGAATGGCTTGCAGGGGAATGGCGATCATCTTCGTTGTTCCTTCCGCGCCCTTGATTTTCGGGGGCTTTGCGGTATAATTAACTTGGGTTGTGACCCGGAGAGATTTAATCTTCAGCCTCCAGTTCCGGTGCGTGCGACGAAGAAGCGGCTGAACTTCCTTCCCGTTTTGCTAAAAAGCCCCTTTTCAGGGGCTTTTTATTTTTTCCGCCATTTTTTCCTTCTGCATTCTTCCTCTGTCTCCAATCCAATGCCAATTCACGACCTCGAAGCCTTCTTTTGTGTCTTCGACATCGAGCAGGGCGATGGCGCTTTTGTCCTTGCCAACACGTGAAATGAAATTGAAGTAAGGTCTGTCCCCATGCGCCGGAAGAACCGCGTCGGGGCGATAAAGCGAATTCCCCAGAATGGCTTGAAAATCTTCCGGTGCGACATCCGGGTGACTGGCCTGATTTTTCTCAAGAACCTGCTTTTTCAACAGCACCGGCTTGTCTTCCTTTTTTCCGAGTGATTCCAGCGTTTCCTTGTTCAGCCTGGGAAGCTCGTTCACTTCCTTTGCCGGGTCAATCTCGATGCTGTCGATCTTGTGTTGCTTTTCGGCTTCGGAGGTAAGCGTTCTGCCGCCAGAACCGCCGCTGCCAAACCTGCCGTCCTCGTCGCGCGGGTGATCGGCTTCGTTAAACGTCCCGGCGTCCGCTGTTTGCGCAAGCTGCTTTTGCAGCACGTACAGCAGCGCCAGCGCCTGGTTGATCAAGGCAATCACGGCGGGTTTGTTCATTTGTTGAAATCCAGTCGTACGCCACCGAGCCGCTTTTTCCTGTGCTCTGCTGTCCTTTATCCACCGTTGAGGCGTCGTTCGGGGTTTTGACCTGACGCGGCGGCAAGGCTTGAAACTCGACCTCTATCAGGCGGATTTCCTTCAACTTAATGCTCATCTGCACCACATCGAACGATTCCGGCGTTTCTTCGTGCGGCATGGATTCGATGAGCATGTTTTCGTAAATTCCGGCGCGCGTGTGCACCACCAGCAGGTCTTTGCCGGTGAAGGCGGCGCGGATTTTGGCGTAGGTCTGCGCGTAATCGGTGACATAGACCAGCAGTTCGATTTCAATCGGCAACAGGACGCGGTGATCGACGATGCTGCCGCCGGATTCCAGCGGATGCTCGGCGATTTTGGCGGCCAGATTGATGTTGGCTTTCGACGGACGCGCCAGCGGGAACAGTTGATTGCCGTCCTGATCGAACACGCCGACCACGTCCGCCGCCGCCGTCGGGTTCTGCGCGCCGCCGTTTGCGCCGCCAAATACGCCGGGAACCAGGCTCATGCCGCCACCCCGTCGTCAAACTGGTTCAAGGCGCCGGAAAGCTGGTTTTTCAGGGCGTCGCCAATGCCGGAGGCGACGCCTTTCGCGTCGCTCTCCGGGGTGTTCACGTCGATTTTCTGAATCTGCACCGTGTTCTGTCTGGTGATCGCCGTTTTCTGGTTTTGAATGCTGTTCGAGGTCTGCGCCGCCAGCGGCGTATGCGTCTGCGCAATTTGCGCGCGCCCGGCGCGCAGATTCCGGCTCAAACCGCGTGACATCGCCGCGTCTTTTTCGGGCAATCCAACCGCGCCCGCGCTTTCGCCGCCCTTCTTGTCTTTGGAAGCCGCCGGTTTGCCCTGTCCGACGCCAAGCCATTCCGCTACCTTGCCGACGGCGCCAGCGCCCAGCTTGAACAAGCCGGTCCAGCCTTTGACCACCAGGCCGATCAGCTTCAAAACGGCCTGCAACATGGCGATCAGGAAGGCAAAGGCTTTCGACAACCCGTTACCCGCGCCTTCTCCTGATCCCAGCAAATCCCCGAATAGATCGATGATCGCGCCAACACATTCCTTTACCGCGTCCCACAATTCTCCGAAGACGTTCATCAATTCGCCGACCGTAGCGGCGACGGCTTCAATGGCTGTGCCGATAATCGGCCATTTTTTCGCCAGTTCGCCGATTAAGGAATCGTTGCCGTTCAAAAAATTGTAAATATCATCAACCAGCAGGGCGACGACGGCGGCGACGGCGAAAATGGCCGCGCCGATCAGCAGCCACGGCCCCAGAAACGCCCAGGTCGCCGCCGCCGCGCTGACGATGGCGGGCAGGAAAACCGCCGTGACGATTGCGGCGACGCCCGCGAAAAAGGCGAGAATGAACGGCTTGTGCTCCTTGAAATATTTGACGATTTTATTGACCTTCTCCAGTATCCAGTTGAAGGCGGGCATCAGGGCGGAGGCAATGCTGTTTTTTACGCTCGCCATCAATGCCGTGTTCTGGCGTTGCGTTTCGTTGTACTTTTTGGCGATCTCGATGTCTTCGGAGGTCACCACGCCCAACTCGCGCTGCTTCTTCAAAAGTTCGTCAATGCCCCTTCTCCCCTGGCTCATCAGCGCGATTGCGCCCGCGTCCAGACCAAGCTGTTTTCCGAGGTCGTTGCGTCCCTGCTCGTTCATCCGCTCGAACTGGTCGGTCAATTGACCCAATTTCGCAATCGGGTCGGTCGTCTGTTCCGACAATTTTTTGAAGAAGGCGTCGAAGGTCTCTCCGCTGGAACCCGCCTGCTCAAACGCGCCGTGCCATTCCTGCATTGTCTCCACATTCATCCGCAGGGATTTCGCCTGTTTGTCCAGTTCGACGTTGTGTTCCCGCGTCGCTTCGGTGAGCGAGCGCACGGCGGCAAAGGCCATGAAGCCGACCATCAGGCCGCCCATGTTTCTCGCCATCTTCACCAGTCCGCCGGAAAGCTTATTGGCGGATTTTTCCATCTTCAACATCTGCGCATCGACTTTTGCCGCGTCCTTTTCGGAATGCTTCAGGGCGTCATCGACCTTGTCCATATCCTCGGCGACCGCGTCCGCGTTGGTCTCGAACAGGATGGTTAAAGTATCCAGCAGGCTCATTTTCTTCTTTCAGCGTGTTTGACGGCAAGCCACTCGTTATAGCGGTTCGTCATGATGATCTCCCACATGTCGAAGGCTTCTTCGAGGGTGTAGTACTCGTTCAGTTCGCGGACGCTGGCGTATCGTTCTGCGATGATTGCCGCAAAAAATCCCGTAACGTTGGCGTAATCCACAGCAGGACTTTCCGCAATAAACCGTCCAGGGAAGTTGAGAGCTTGCCGTTCTGAAAAAAACTGACGTTATAGATCGCCATTTCCTTTTGCAGGCGGGCGAACGCTTCCCAGTCCGGCACATGGTTGTCGATCAGCGCCTCGGTGGTCAGTCGTTGCCTGCCGCCGTCGGGAAGAGAGGCTTCGATGTAGCCGAACAGTTTTAAAAGCAGCGCCTTGTGCTTCTCGAAGTCGCCCACTTTCGGCGTGGCGGTAATCGGGAACTGGGTGACGATTTCGTAGCCGGTGACTGCGGGCAGTTTGGAAATGGCATAAGTTCGGGTAGTTCCGTCCTGACACTCGATTTCAACCTCTTTGGGAAAACGCAGGTCGGCCATGATTAGCTCCGGCTGTTCGATTCAAAGACAAAGGCGTAGGTCTTCGATTTCAACCTGCCCGCGCTTGCCGCCGAATTCAGGGGAATGCCGTCCGTGATGCTGCCGCCGGTCAGATTGACCACCTTGCCGCCGGGATAGGACGCGGTGAGGTCGATCACGTCGCGCGCCGATTTCGCGCCCTTTTTGACGCGGTTATTTTCAAAAAGAATTTCCAGGTTGCGGTCATCGTCGCTGTCCGGAATGACGGCAAGGGTGATGGTGGTGGGGGTGGCGACGCCCCAGGTGACGAGATCGCCGTTCAAGCCCATGCCCTTGTCCATGATCTGAATCGAGGGCGCGTCAAAGGGGTCGGCGTCATCGGCAAATTGCGTCAGGGTGATGCCGGAAGGGAAAGTGTTCGATGCCTTGAGTTGCAGTTCAAGGCCAAAGCCGGAAATATCGGTGCTCATGGTGGATGCTCCTGTAAAAAAATCAATGACAAAACGCTTGCACTATATGTACTTTATACATACAATGCAGCATGAAGATTACGTTCGATCCCGCGAAAAACCGCATCAATATCCGCAAGCATGGCATTGACCTGTCCGAAGTTGAAGGCGTGTTTTTCGATGAATTCGCGCACTCGATGGAAGACCGGGATCATGCGGAGGCGCGCTTCGTCGTTCTGGGAACGGATGGTTTTGGCCGCCTTCTGGTCGTGGCCTATGCCTGGCGCGGCGAGGCTGAAATCCGGGTGATCTCCGCCCGCCGCGCCGAGCCGCATGAGCGGCGGATTTACGAGGACTGAAGCATGAAAAAGAACTACGATTTCTCCGGCGCGAAGCGCGGCGCGGTAATTGCGTCACATGGCAAGAGCCGCATCACGCTTTGGCTTGATGACGATATTCTGGAAGTCTTCCGCGCCCACGCGCAGCAAGAAGGCCGCGGATACCAGACGCTGATCAACGAACGCTTGCGCGCGGCGGCTTGCAAGGACATGTCTCCGCTCACGGCGGAGGAATTGCGCCGCGTCTTGCGGGAAGAATTGCGGGTGGCGTGATCAGAGGACAGAGGACAGAGGACAGAAGGTTTGCGGCGCTGGCGCGCCGTTGTCAAAACCACGAAGGCGAAGCCTTCGCTGATCGACTGTCCTCTGTCTTCCGTCTTCTGTCCCCTGATCACCAGAACACCCCGCCGACTTTGCGGAAGGCTTCGCGTTCGGGCAGACCGCCGACCTCCCAGCCGCCCGCCGCATTGACTTTCAACCACGCCCAAAGCTGCTGTCCGCGCGCGGTCAGGGAAAGCCAGTGCTGCCAGCCGTTTTTGACCGGCGGCGCGGCAAGGGAGACGCTGACCTTATCCACGCTGGCGCTGGTGGTTGCGCCGGACGGTGTTTCCCCTGCCTTTGCGGTGTCGTTCAGCGCCAGCAGGTGCGCGGTGAGCAGAACATACGGATAACTGGACGCCGAGCGGATTTTCAGCCAATCCCCTGTCGCATCGTACATCGCCGTGACATACTCGTCCGGGTATTCATCGGCGTCCGCGTACTCCGGCAGAAGCAATCGTAAACGCGACAGGTTGAGCGGCGGCATGGTCAGGTTTTCTTGCTGCGCGTGTTGCGTTTCAGTCCGACAACGTCCGTAGTCGGGGCGTCGACGAAATCCTGCGGCGCATCGGGCGCGGACGGCTCGCGCCGTTCCATATCGACAACGGCTTTCTCCACATCGACTTTTTTGGAATCGACGCGGATAAAACCGTTTTTTTCGTGCAGTTGGAAGATTTTGTTGGCGCGTAAAAACGCCTCTTCTTCCGGCGTGATTTCGGTCACCACGCCCAGCGGGGTGATCAGGTGCTTGTCGGGCAGGTTGGCCTTGCCGCGAATCAGCACCGAACGCTGGATTTTTTTGAGGTCGTTGCCGCCGGTCGCCCAGCCCGCGTAGTCCTGATCGTTCGAGAGCGTGGAATAAACGTAGATTTTGCCCATCTCACACCCCCGTAAAACGTTTGACCGCGTAAGGCCGCTTGACCAGGACGCCAGCGGTCGCGTTGGCGAAGTCCTCGATGTAGGACTTCGCGTCGCGATCGACGCCCAGGGTGATGAACTTCGCCGGTACGAACTGGTCGAAGACGCGCCCGTTGTCCGTGCTGCCGTCATTCAACGATTCGGCATAGACATACACGGCGGTCGCGCCGCCGTTGGCGTCGTCCAGTTCCGGCGCGGAAAGGACGCGCGCTTTGGGATAAGTTTTATCCAGCCAGCTTTGCACCGATTCCGAACCGAGTTCATTGGTAACGGACAAGTAATCGACGGCGCTCTCCGGCAGGGCGATGGTGATGTTGACCGCCTTCGGGTCGATGACGCCATTGGAACCGGCGCGCAAGGCCGCGAACCACGAACGGATGTCCGCCGTGATTTCCAGGAAGGTCTTACCCGCCCACTCGGTATCGCCCGACGCGCCCTCGGCTACGGAAACATAGGCGGGCAGCGCCGTGTCGTTCAAAAAGCCGTAGGTGCGGTTGGCGCCGTTGTTGAAGCCGTAGAAGCCGATGCGGTTACGCTGGATTTCCAGCGCCAGCGTGACGGCGTTTCGCTTTTCGGAGGCTGTGGAGAGCTTGATGCGGGACGCGCGCAGTTCTTCCAGCTTGCCGACGCGCAGCCCCATTTCCTGCCGCACGATGGTGCGACGATTAAAGTTGATGTTGAAAGAGGCCAGCGGCACATTGCCGTAGTCGGAATAGGGAACCGTGGCGCCCAGATGTTCCAGATCGCCTTGCACGATTTCTTCATCCTCGAACGCGCCGATGGTGGTCACGCCGATCAGATCGTCGATCTTTCGCGGTGTGGTCACGGTGAACACGAAGCCGGGCAGCCAGGCTTGCAGGAACTGCACCGGCACGGCAACAGACGGCGCGGTCAGCCCCGGCAACGGCGACGGGTTGATGCCGACATCGTTGCTATCCAGCGCAAAGGCTTTCGCCATCGCCGCAACATGGTTCAGCTGGATGCCGATTCTGGCGAGATCGCCATAGCTGCCGATGTCCGCGTCGTTCAAACGCAAAGGGCGCTGATTGCGCCCGCTGATGTGGGAAAGTTCAGTCGATTTCATGACGTTATCCTCATTCCGTGATGATGTTGTAAGTAGTGGCGCCGGAACCCAGCGCGACGACGGCCAGGCCGCCCGATGCGTCCGCTTGCGCCACGCGCGCGAGTTTCGCGCCGGGCGCCGCCGCGAAGCCTTCCGCCGGGGCAGTGCCCGCCGCAACCGCCGTCAATGCGCCGGTCGTGGTGTTGTACTGCACATCCGCGCCGGGGTCGGCGGCGACATCAATCAGGATGTTGATCTCGCCCAAAGACACGAATTCGCCCAGTTCGCCATTACGCAGGGTGAGCGTGGGAGAAAGCGTGTCCGTCGCGCCCTGGCTGGCATAGACCTTGGGATTGGCGAGAATGCCGCCCGCCGCGCCGACACCGCCCGCGCCATAAGTCCCATCGGCATTGCGGGTGAAATAGCGCCCGACCACGTTATTGGCGGGGTTTTCAGAGTGGATGACCACCGACTGCGCCCGTACCGGGCCGTCGACATTGAGTTCCCCGACCACGCCGTAGCCCTGGTCGAAGCGCACTTCTGTTTGGAAAGCCATTATTTTGTCTCCGGTTGAAGATAGGAATCCAGAAAGGATTTTTTGTCGCCGTCCATTACCGCCGAAACGGGGCGCGGCGGCTGTTTGCCTTGCAGATAGCCTTGCAGGGTGGAAAGCTCCGCGCCCGCCTGGGCGTGAATGCCCAGCTTTTTGACGCCATAGCGGGCAACGTCCTGCACGGTCATTTCGGAATGATCGAACGTGCCGACATGCGGCTTGATGGCGTTCGCCAGTCGGTCACGCGCCGCCAGATGTTTTAAAACGCGGGAGAAGCCGTCAAAGGCGGGCGCCTTTTTGGGGTCTTCTTCCTTTTCATCTTCGGCTTTTGCCGCAGGCGTTGCTTCCGCGTTTTCGGCGTCTTCGACGGGCGCGTCGCCTTCCTGCCCGGCGGCTTCGATCACCTGTTCGGCGGCTGCGACCAACGCTTCTTCCGCGCTGGTCTCCCCTGCTTCGGGCTTGGCGTCGGACGCGCCCAGCGCCGCCTTTAACGCGGCCAAGGCCTGAATGGCCTGTTCCAGCAGTTCCGCCGGGTTGGCGGCGTCTGCTCCCTGTTGCTGCTCCTGTTTGACTTCTTCGGTCATGATGTTGCCTCCTGTGGTGGTTGAATCTGAATCCAGAACTGCGACCTCCGGCCCCATGCGGCCACTGTCGACCAGCGACAAATGGTTGAAGCGGATGTCCTTTTGCGCGAATTGATAGGGCTTACCTTCAAATTCCCCATCTTTTCGCTCATAGCGACAGGCGTAGCCCATCGACAACTCCGTTTTGCCGCCGCGAATGTCCTCCGCCAGCGACGCCGAAAACACCTTGATGTTTCCGTAAAGCTTGCCATCCTTGAAATAAATGTCCTCGCCGGTGACGCCCTCGACGCCGACTTCCTCCGCCGGAATGCCGTCCTCGCCCATCAGGGTTTGCGGGTGGTCGTTCGTCCAGGGCAAGAGCCGCGCGGAACGCACCGTCTCCTCGCTCGCCAGTTCCTCTTCCGGACGCAACACCGCATAGGGCGCCTCTGGGTCAAGGCCGGGAAAACCTATCGTCGCGCCCTTGTAGTCATAGACGCCAACAGCGGACAGCGGGTTGTCCTTGATTTCAATCCAGCCATTGGTGTCGGGTATTCTGTGGGTCATAGCGCCACCCTTCCCGCCAGAATCCAGATTGCAGGCGCAATCGTGATAAACAGGCACAGGATAATCAGCGTGAGGAGCGGGTATTTCTCGCTGGCGTTTTTCACGGGCGTCTCCAACATTTCGATAAATTTGCTAAACTTCATTCACGTTCCTCTCGTACCCTTTCTACGTCTGGAAACAGAAAGCCCCCGATGTTTCGAGCATCGGGGGCTTTTGCTTGTGTTCCGGTTACGCCTTGTTGAACCTGAGGATTGGGCGCATCTTGCAGTTGCAATTCACGGCGGTTCCGGGCAGTCCGCGCTCACCGGTTCTGAGGTCGATTACGGGAGGGGCGGAAATTTTAAAGATGCCGCCGTTCAAGCCCAGCGGCGCGCGGCGCATGTGGTATTCGCGTGGTTGATTACTGCCGCCGCTATGCACCCACTCGAATTCGTCAATGCCGATGTCCTGCATCCGCTCGCGGTTGATGTTGGCGAAGGTCTTGTTGCTCTGGTCGCGGGCGGTGTTCCACGCCCAGTTTTTGACCTTGACGTTCTGCTTTGCCAGTTCCGCCAGCAGTTCGGATGAGCCTTTGCCGCTGGTGATGCTGCGCATCGTCGCGTCCGCCACGGAAGACAGATACTGCTGCGGGACGCGCTGGATCAGGTTCGCCGCTTCCAGCGCCGACGCCTTGGCGATCTCTTCCACTTTTCTGCTGTTGGCAAGTCTTACACGCGCGCCAGTCGCTTTTTTGAGCGACGCTTTCAACGCTGCCGCGCCCGCCCGCGACTGTTTTTTAACCATCTGTTCGGCGAGTTCTTTTGCCCGCTTCAAGAACTGCGCGCCAAAGCGGGCGGCAAGCGCGGCCAGCAGGATGCGCGACTGGCTGACGATGCTGCCGGTGGTGTCTTCGAGCTTCTTTTTCGCCTTGGCGGAAATGCCTTCTTCCGCCATGATGCGCTCGAAGAGAGAGGCGTCCATCGCCATGCTCGCGGCGGCGGGTGAGCGGAAAAGCGCGGACAGTTCGCGCGTGGTCTCCCGCGTCATGGATTCCGTCAGCTTTTCCAGTTCAGCCTGAAACCACGCGCGGACAGCGGCGGAAGGTTGCAGGATCGCGCCTTTCGACGCCACCTGCCGCCCCGGCTTACTCCAGCGCGCGGAGGCGGGAAGACGGACAGGTTTAGTTGCCATTTCGGGTCAATTCGCCTATAATCATCATAGGAAGTCGGCTTTTTGCCGACCCCCCGCCCGCGCACGAGACGGAATGTTCTGAACTGGACAGATCTCCGGTATGCCGACTGAGGCCACCACGGGCGGTTTCCAGACCCTTACCGTTTATCGAGTAGCTCGAAATGGTCATAGTATTTTTTCCCGTCTGACTTCTCCAGCACTATCAGTCCTATCTGTTTTTTCTTCCCGCCAATGGCAACATCCGTTTTATAAACGCACGCGGCTTTTATGTGTGGCCTGTTCTCCTTGTCTTTTTCCTTTCTGACAAATGCGGCATTGCTTATCACATCATCCAGTTTCGTTGCGGCAATCGCTTTTGTGGGATTTGCGTCATTGCTTAGTCCATGCTTGATGTTTTGCCATGTGACATCGATCTTTTCCCCGTCCGTCGCCTCAAACGATTTTCCGGCAAACTTCTCACGGGCGATGCTCATTGCTTCTTTCGCGACATCCCGCATGTTTCGATTTTCAATATCCCCCAGTTCATTGCCGGAAAACTCAACCACCTTCGCCTCGCGCTTCGTGGCGCTTTTCTTCAACTTTTCCGCCACCGCGCCTTTGGGTTCGCCGTTCTCATCCAGCGGGATGCGCGCGCCATTGACGGTGATCCACTTGTCCTCCCCGGCGTCCAGTCCTTCCTTTTTTATAGACCGAAAGAATTCGTCGTCGGCGTCCTTTCCCCAGCCTCCCCAACCGCCGGATTCCTCCGGCTGTACGGGTTCGATGACCTTCGTGATGTCGATTCTCGGATAGCCCGCGTCGGGGTCGGCTTGCAGCTTTTCGCGGATTTCCATCGCGTCGATGACCGACGCCTCGGCCAGCATTACGTCCGTTTCGGCGTCCAGCTTGCGGATTTCGGCGTATTCCTTGGCGGTCGGGGAATCCAGCGGGTTCCAGGCGATGTCCACGTCGGGGGCTCTTCCCTGCCGGGGCAGAAGCTCCGAGTGGATTACGCATAAGTGGTGCTTGCGGATAAAGGGCGTGGCGTTGTGTTCCTGGATGCTTTCCAGCGTTTCGTGATAGCTGGCCTCCTCGTACTCTCCGGTGGCGTTGAACCCTTTCGGCGTCGTGGCGATCAGCTTGCTGGCTGGGACATCTCCGGCGGCGGCGACCAGTTGGTACTGGCTCATCATCACCGCGTCAAAGTCGGCCAGCGTGGTGTCGATTTGATTGACGTCCTCGTCTTCCTTGTCGATCACCTTGATGGCGTGGTTGTCGCGGAACTGCACCCAGCGCTGCACCTTCTTCATAAAGGCGTCTTCGTCGGCAAAGGCGGTGTCCGAATTGACCTTCAAAATGGTCGTGCGTTTGCTCATCGCCAGATGCGGCGCTTCGTTCGCGGTTCTTTCGGCGGCATACACCCGTTCGAGAATCTTCTGCGGCACCGGAATGCCGCCGTATTTATAGGTCGGCTTCAGGATGTCCGCCACTTCGTCCTGCGCGAAAATGGCGAGGTGCGAACGGTGATAGCGGCGACCATTGATGTTCCACCAGGTCGGCGCGTAGAAATTCAGGCTGTCCGGCGCGTTGATGGCGTCGGCTTCCAGTTCCGGCATGCACCAGTACGGCTCGACCAGCGCGACGCCCTTGTAGCTGCCCGGCTTGACGCCGTCCGGATTGAAGGGGGTCTCGTAGTATTCCGGGTCGGAAGATTCCACCTTGAAAATGGCGATCATGCAGCCGAAAATCCGCCCCTTGCGGATGAACTGCGTCAGCTTCTTCTTGATGTCGTGCCGCATGTCGGCGCGGCGCAGGGCGTTGATGATTTCTTTATCCAGCTTTTCGCCGTCCAGCGAAACGATGTCGTACCAATGGCGCAGGGCGTCTTCCGCCGGACGCGAACAAACCTTGTTGATCAGCCAGTTCTGCGCCAGCACCGCGCACAGTTGATGGCCGATGAAGCCTTGATTGGCGTACCACATCGCCAGCGCGTCGGAGACGCCGCCTTCATTGAAGGCATAGGCCTGCTTGAACTCGCGCAAGCCGCCGTCAGCGTCCATCGTGCCCAGGCGCGGGGCGCTACGGTTCAGGGCGTTGAGGTAAGCGGGAAAAGCCGCCGCGCGTTCCCCTGCCGCCGAATCCGCGCCGAACGCGCCCGCCCGCTTCTGTACGGGCGCGGCGGAGGGAACGGGCGCGGGGAACAGCGCCTCACGGATGCGCGAAAAAATGTCATCAGCCAAAGAAGCCACCGCCTTTGTTCAGTAATTCCGAAAACGCCCGCGAGAGCGCGTCGATCTGGTCGTCGTGCGCGCCGTTCGGGAACATCCTCATTTCGTCGATCAGCTTGTCGTTCCATCCGGCGCGCAGCATCAGCACATTGCCGACATTGACCTGCGCCGCGAAGGGTTCGGCGCGCGTCACCTTGTCGCCCGTTTCCGGCGAAGTTTTTACGCGATAGCCGGTGAGGGCGCGGGTGAGATACAGGGCTTGCGTCTTGCCCGCCTGACCGGGGTCTTGCGGAATGCTGACGCGCACGCTTCTCCCGTCGCGCGCGGCAGTGTTTTGAATCGCCGCGTCGCGCTCATCCGGCCCGCCGCGCAGCCGAACCAGGTCGGCGATGAGGAAGCGACCATCCGGTAGCTTGCCGAGCTTGGCGCCAGCGGTGTAATCGCCCGTCGTGGTGGATGCCAAGTCCCAGCCGCGCACCCAGCGGATGCCGTCCAGAACGGGCAGGGCGTCGATGGCGAACAGGGCATCAGGTTTGAACAGTTCGCCCTCGGCAACCGTCGGATGCTGCTGGTAGAGCGCCTGCCAGGCGCCCTCGAACATGAGGGCCTTGCGTTCGAACAGGAATTCCAGGCTTTTCAGTTCCGGAAACAGCGGCTCGCCTTGCTTGCGGTATTCCTCATCCTGTTCCGCGATGGCTGGATAACTCACCACCTTTATTTCCGGCAGGTGCTGTATCAGGCGGCCTATCGGATCATCGACATGCCAGCGCGTCAGGATGGACAAAAACCCGGCGTTTTCGGAAAAACGGGTGAAAAAGTCGTCCAGCAGCCAATCCCAGGTCTTGTCGCGGATGGTCTCGCTCTGCGCTTCTTCCCTCCCCTTGATCGGATCGTCGATCACGCCCAGGTCGAGCGATTCGCCGGTAATCGAGCCGCGCACCGTGGTATTTCGGAAGTAGCCTTCGCGTCCCTCGTACTCAATGATTTCCCGATTCCGAAGCGTTCTTCCCGCCAACGTGGTCACGTTGGCGGCGTTTATGCGCGTGGCGGGGAAGATGGCCTGATACAGCGGCGTGTCGTAGAGCCGCTGCAAGCGCAGGTTGGCGCGAATGCCCAGCCGCTCTGAAAAGCTGGTGTAAATCGTCCGGTAGTCAGGATTATGGCCCGCAACCCAGGCGATGAAATCGATAATCTGCACCGATTTTCCATGCTGCGGCGGCGCTTGAATCACCAGCTTGGGGCGCTTGCCCGCCTGTAAATCATCGTAGAATTTCTGCAAATGGTCGGCAATGGTTTTCTGCCACCAGCCGGTTTTTTCAGCAGGGCGAATCAGGCGGCGGAAAGCGTAGAAATCTTTACGCGCCAGCCGGATTTGATGCTGGCGTCTGCTCTCCAGCAGAAGCCTTTTCGGGGCAGGGCAATCGCACCTTTATGTCATAATTCCAAGCAATTCAGCGCGAAACTGGTCAATGGCGGCAGCGAGCATTCGTTTTGACTTGATACTCGCTTTGCGTGCGGTATTGAGCCGCAACAGATTCACCACGATGTGGCGGACGATGG
>JAIRZG010000016.1 GCA_031267345.1 Zoogloeaceae bacterium | reverse complement strand
CCCGATCCGGCGCGTAACGCTGGCGTCCGCCGCTTTCCACCAGCAGGGGAATGGCGACCAGCGCATAAGGCGCAACATGGACAAGGGCGGCGAGCGCACACTGGACGCGCGCGTGGATGAGCGGATGCAGAATCGCCTCCAGTTGGCGGCGGACGGCGGCGTCCGCGAAGGCTTTTTGTCGCATCCGGGGACGGTCCAGACTGCCGTCCGCCGCTTTTATTTCCGCGCCGAACGCGGCGCAGAGCGCCGGAAGCGCCGCGCCACCGGGCGCGGTGAGTTGACGCGCGAGTTCATCCGTATCCACCAGCGCCGCGCCCAGATCGACAAACCCCTGGGCAACAGTGCTTTTGCCGCTGCCAATGCCGCCGGTCAACGCCACGGTAAAGGGAATTTCAGGGGGCATTCAAGGACAGTTGCTGGTTGTGGCGTCAGCGGGCAACGCGCCGCGAAAAGCAGTGACCACCAGCGGATCGCCCCGGATTTCCAGGCTTTGCTGCGCTTTTTCCAGACGGCGCGGGCCAACGCGGGCGCTTCTCACCCCCTTGCCGCGCAGTTCTTCCAGATGCCGATGCGCGGACTCCTCGCTGGAAAAAATACCCAGAGAAATGGCAAATTGCTGCGCGCCGTTATTGGCGATAAAAAAGTCACGAATACCCAATTGCGTCAATTCCGCGGCCTTTTTTTCGGCGGCGGCGCGGTCCGCCAGCGGCGGAATGAAAACCCACCAGCCGTTTGCCTCGAGTTGTGTCGCCTTGAGGCGCAGGATGGTGGCCTGTCCCGCCAGTTGCACCGCGTCATCCGGCGCAAGTCCGTTTATCCGGATGCAGACGGCGGCGGTAACCGGCGCGGACGAAGGAACGGGCGCGACAGAAGCGACGGTCGCAACGGCAGACGGGAGAACGGCGGGCGCTGCCGTGACCTCCGACGGGGGCAAGGCGGCGTCTGCGGGCGCTTCGTCGGGCAACCACGTGAGGCGCAGACGTTCCGGATTCACCTGTTTTTCCAGGCGATGGGCGTCGGACGAAGGCTTTTGACCGAAATAGCCCTGACCATAGGCAAAAAACAGCAGATTGGCGAAGAGGAGCAGGAAGAACAAAACGCGCATGATGAGCCAGTGATTGAATTCACAGGCGGATAAAGTAACCGAAAAGCGCCCAAGGCTCAAAGAAATTCCGCAAAACGACTGGGTTTGTACATTGCCTATGTGTAGAGACCGTATAATTCCCGGCTTTCGCGCGATTTCCGCGCGGCATGGAGTTGACCAATGGATCTGGACAAAGCGCGTCGCAACATGGTGAACCAGCAGATTCGTCCCTGGGGCGTGTCGGACGCATCGACGCTGGAATTGTTGTCGCATATCCGGCGCGAGGATTTCGCGCCAACCCTCTGGCGGAATCTGGCCTTTGCGGACATGACGTTGCCGCTGGGAGAAAAGCCGCACCAGATCATGCTGGAACCCAAAATGGAAGCCCGCTTTCTGGAGGCGCTGGCGATAAAGCCGACGGACAAGGTGTTGGAAATCGGCGCGGGCAGCGGTTATATGGCGGCGCTGCTGGCGGCGAAAGCGGAATATGTGGTAAGCGTGGAAATCGACGCCAACCTTGCCGGACAGGCGCGTGAAAACCTGCGTCGCGCCGACGTGAACAACGCGATGGTGGAAATTGCCGACGGCAGCGCCGGATTCATTGACCGCGCCCCCTATGACGCCATCGTGATTTCCGGCGGCGTGCCGGAGATTCCGCCCGTCATCCTGCGACAACTGCGCTCCGGCGGGCGTCTGGTCGCGGTGGTCGGTCAGCCGCCGACGTTGCGCGCGCAATATGTGCGCGTTCTTGAGGGGCAAAACCATCAAACCGAAGTTTTGTTTGAAACATGCTTGCCGTATCTGGAAAACTTTTCGACAATGCCCGCGTTTTTGTTTTGAACGAACCATGCGCCTTGCCCGCTTCAGCCCGTTCCTTTTCCTGTTCGTCCTGCTCCCTTCCGCAGAGGCGATGGATCTGTTGCAGGCGTATCGTCTGGCGCAAACGCACGATGCCGAATTCGCCGCCGCCCGCGCCACGCGGGACGCCGGGCGCGAACAAATGCCGCAGGCGCGCGCCGGACTGTTGCCCAGTCTGGCGCTTTCCGGCGAAAGCGTATGGAACGAGCAGGAAATCGATAATGGCGCAACCCGCGTCGACCGCCGCTACAACAGCCATCGTCACGTCCTGGCCCTGACGCAGCCGATATTCCGCTGGCAGAATCTGGTCGCCTACGCGCAGGGCAAAACGGCGGTGGCGCTCGCGGAAGCGCGTTTTGTCGAGGCCGGACAGCAGCTTGTCCTGCGCGTCTCCAGCGCCTATTTTGAAGTCCTGAACGCGCTCGCCAATCTGGAAGCGGCGCGCGCGCAAAAGCTCGCCATTGCCCAACAACTGGAACAGGCGCGGCAGAATTTTGAAGTGGGCGCGGCAACCATCGTGGACGCGGTGGAAGCCGAATCCCGTCACGATCTCGCCGAAGCGCAGGAAATCGCCAGCGAAAACGAACTGGAAATCCGGCGTGAAACCCTGCGCGTGATGATTGGCGACGCGCCGGAAACGCTGGCGCGCCTGGACCCGCAAAAAATCATTGCCCCGCCGCAACCCGCCCGGATGCCGCCCTGGGTCGAGGCCGCGCAAGCGCACAACATCAGCGTGCAAATTGCCGCGCATAACGTGGATATTGCGGAAAAAGAGATCGCCAGGGCAAAAGCCGGACACTATCCCACGCTGGATCTGGTCGCCAGCGGCGGCAAAAGCCGCACCCAGGACGGCAGCGGCCTTACCCGACCGGAAACGGATGCAAACAGCATCGGATTGCAACTCAACCTGCCGCTATTTTCGGGCGGCGGCGTCTCCTCAAAGGCGCGCGAAGCGGCGGCCAACCATCAGGCCGCCCTTTCCCTGCTGGAGGCCGCGCGTCGCAACGCCGCGCTTTCGGCGCGGCAGAATTTTCTCGGCGTGGTCAATGGCCTGGCGCAAATCCGGGCGCTGGAAGCCGCGCTATCCTCATCGCTTACCTCGCTGGAACACAACAAGACCGGATATGAAGTCGGGGTGCGCATCAATATTGATGTCCTGAATGCCGAGCAACAGGTCTTCACCACCCGCCGCGACCTCGCCCGCGCCTACCACGACACCCTGCTCGCCCGTCTGCGCCTGAAAGCCGCCATCGGCGCGCTCGATGAAAACGACATTATCGGCGTCAATATGCTGCTTTTGCCTCAGGAATCCGTCGTCGGAAATCCAGATTCGGAAAATATGGGCAATGACTGAGTTTGCGCCCGAAGCAGCGCCAGTACGCGCGTGGTCGCGCCTCGATATTGGGCGGCGAAATCCAAGGCGGCGCTGCGCAGGGCGGCCTGTTGTTTCGGATGGGCAAGCAGCGTTTTCGCGTCCTGAACCCGTAACGCCGCGCCTGCGCGCACGGCATCGCGGCTGGCGCGGGCGAAGTTGAAGGTGTAGGGGCCGAAGAGCGTCGGACAGGCGCAGGCCGCCGCCTCGATGAGATTCTGACCGCCCAGGGGCAAGAGGCTGCCGCCGATGAAAGCGATATCCGCCAGCGCGTAATACGCCGCCAGTTCGCCCATGCTGTCGCCCAGCCAGACCTGCGTCTCAAGCGTTGGCAGGCCCGCGCTGCGCCGCGTCAGCGAGAGGCCGCGCGTCTCGACCAGCGTCGCCACCGCGTCAAAACGCTGCGGATGGCGCGGCGTCAGCACCAACAGCGGCGGCGGCGCATCCGGCGGCAAACAGGCCGGAAGCTGCGCCGCCACATCGAGCAACAGGATTTCCTCGCCTTCGCGGGTGCTGGCGGCCAGCCAGATGGGGCGTTGTTGCCGGCGCGTGATTTCCGTCCGCCACGTTTTGCCTTGCGCCAGCAATTCCGGCGCGGGGTGAACATCGAATTTCAGATTGCCGCAGATCGAAATTTGGCTTGCGCCCAAAAAAGCCAGCCGCCGCGCGTCCGCGCGTTCCTGCGCCGCCACCGCGCAGAGCGTGGCGAAAGCCGGACGCGCCAGCATCCCGATCCGCGCATAGCCGCGCGCCGAACGACTTGAGAGACGGGCGTTGACCAGCATCATCGGCACGCCTTGCCGTCTGGCGGCGAACAGCAGGTTGGGCCAGATTTCCGTTTCCAGCAATACGCCGAAATCAGGCCGGAAATGCCGGAAAAAACGCCGCACGGCGTCCGGCGCGTCATAAGGCAAATACGCTTGCATGACCCGCGCGTTGTCCCGATACAGGGCGCTTCCCGCGCCGCGTCCGGTGGGCGTCATGCTGGTCAGCAACAACGCGTGTCGCGGATACGCCGCCAGCAATCCCGCCATCAACGGTTCCGCCGCCCGCGTTTCCCCCAGCGACACCGCGTGCACCCAGAGGAGCGGCGATGGCGCGCGTCCATCATAAAAACCGAACCGCTCCCGCCAATGCCGTCGATAGTCGGGTTGCTGGCGGCTGCGCCACAAAAGGCGCAGCAAAAGTCCCGGCAGGAACAGATAGAAGCAAAAACTGTAGAGAAAACGCATGATGGACAAAGGATAACGCATCGCGCCTTGCGCCTTGCGCCGGAATTCCCGACGCCATGCCCGAACGGCGCTGGCAGCCGCCCAAAGGAGCAACGCGCCCAGCGCGGCGACTGCGACCGCAGGCAGCGCGAAGGCGACGACCGACCAGTGGATGTCCCGATTCATCAGGGCTTCGTCGGGCGCGTCAGGATTCACCCAGACCCAAACCTTGTCGCGGTAGAGGAGTTCCGCATAGGCGGCGCGCGCGGCTTCGGCGTTGTCCATGTCGGTATGCAACCCGTAACGGCTGGCGCGGTAAAGGACGCCTCGCACCCGATAGGCGTAGCGCGTCCGCAGACGCACGCCGCGCGCGTCCTGCGTCAGCGAGAGGTCTTCGATTTTCGCCATCGCCTGTATCCAGTCGCGGCTCCGCCAGGCGTCGGCGAGCGGCGACAACGCCAGCCGCCAGATCGCGATCAGCCCGCCGCCCAGCAACACTGCCGCCAGCAACAAAAGCCCCGTCCGCGCCAGTATTCGTCCGGACAGGGTGGTGACATTGGGAACGAACGGCATCGGGCGTTCAGGGGACGGAAGAGCGGGGACGGAGGACAGCGCGCGGCGGCATGGAAAATAGACAGGACTTTTAATGATGGCGGCGCGGCGCGTCGGCAACGGACTGTCTTTTGTCTTCCGTCTTCTGTCCCCTGAGCAGCGCAAGCTGCGTTTCAAGTTGCCGGACGCGGGCGGTTTTGACCTGGGTCGTCTGCGCGCGCAACCAGTCGAGCCAGAGGTCAAACCCTTCGCCGTTGGCGGCGGAAAGGCGGAAGGCGTCGAGTTGCGGGTTGAGGCGG
>JAIRZG010000193.1 GCA_031267345.1 Zoogloeaceae bacterium | reverse complement strand
TCATGCAGAAAAGGGGAACACGGGCCAATTTTAGGCACGCCTAACATTGTGTGTCAATACGTACCTAAAATTTAGTGCGTTAGGATGAATTAAAGGACAGGCATCATGCAGACACTATCTGAGCGAATCCGCGCCCTCATGCATAAACATCAATGTTCGTTGTCGGACGTGGCCAGGGTTGCCGGTGTAAAGCCCCCTTCTGTCTCCAACTGGCTGGATGGCAAAACCAAGAGCCTGAAGGTTGAGCCAGCGCTTCGTTTGGCCAAATATTTCAAATTGAATATGCAATGGTTGACGGTGGGCATCGGCTCGATGGATGTCGCCATAGCCAATGAGCAGCAGATGACAGAGCACGTCGCACAGAACAGTGAGGAGCATCGCCTTCTTGAAGACTTTAGGAACACACCTGTTTTCTTGCGGGCCAGGCTCCTGTCTCTTCTCGGTTCGTTTGCTTCCTTGGGGGTTTCTTATCAATCCGGGGAACGGTTCGGGCAAGCTGCGAGCGTTGCCATTGGGAAATCCATGTCTCGCCTTATCGAGGCGTTGATTTCGTTACGCAAATAGCAAAGAGGGGTAACTCATGTCCAAATTAGGCAAAAAGGCGCTTGCCGAGATCGTCAAACGAGGCGGCGAGGTGTCGGAAGATGTGATGGGCACTATCGTAAGCATTACGACAAGTGGGATGGCATGGCTGATGAACGGTTCAACGGAGCCGCGCGAACTTCGGGTCAAAGCCTTCATGCTACCTGTCTATGAGGAGAAGGAATATGTATCTTTTTGCTTCTACCTGAACGGGAGTCCACCAGGGAAAATATACATGCACCATAATGGGAATCCAGACTTTCCAACTGAATTCAGCCCGGATATCCAAGTATGGGAGAGGTTTGGCTTTCATAAGGACTGGGATGTCATTGTGCGTTTTTCTGAGCAAGAGATCGCACAGCTTAAAGAAGGGAAAGTCCTTCGTATCACGCCACCCAAGCCATAACCCTTTCACATGAAGGTGCTTACGCAACCAGAAATAGAGGAGGGGGCAGCATGACACCAGAGGCATCCCAGATGAGCAACTTGGAAGGCGTCAAACTGAAAGGGCTTTAACGGTGTAAAAGTGATTGATGTAGAATCGGGCAGTACAGGAGAACAGCGCATGGAACGAATGTTGGCGGGTGAATTGGTGGAAGGCGAAATCGGGCTGGTGATCGACTATCGCCCAGGCGTTTCGCCTGCGGTGGAAACGCTCGCGGGCGCCATGCAGTTCATTCTGGCGCTCGACAAGCTGGACACGGTGTTGTTGCCCTCCATTGATACCACGCTTGAGCCGGTTTCCATCCTGAACGATGTGCAGCATTCGTCTCTTAAAATCCTGTTGGCGCGGGTGTTGAAAAGCGTTCCCGATGAAAGCCTGCAAAATCTTGAATGGCGCAAATGGATCGGAAACTTGCTGGTCAAGGGCAAATACCTGCTGCTTTCCCGTATCGACGAAGACGCGCCTGCCATCGGCGAAGCCCTTGAAACCCTCGCGCCGGAATATGCCGCCGCGCCCGGCGAACTTTGCCACTACCAGCCGCCCGCCGTTGCAGAAGTCATCGAAGCCCTTGAATCCGTTACCGTTGCCAGAAACGGCATTCATGATGCCGTCTGCGTGCAGACCGAGCTTGGTGATATTGTGCTGACGCAGTCTTCCACCGTGCCGCCAGCAGCACCGGAAGCGGGAGAGACCCTTTTGAATACCGGCATCGAATTTTTCAAAGTAAAATCGCCGGACATGCTGGGGTCAGCACAATGGACGGTCATCCGGGGCAATAAAAACACCCGTGTAGAGATGCTGCACAAGGGCTGGCTCGAAGCCTACCATGCCCGTCAGCACGCCATTTTGCCCGGTGACAGTCTGAAATGCCGGTATCAGGAAAAAATCAGCTATAGCACCACCGGCGTAGAGCTTGAGCGCAAACTCTCCATCATCGAAGTACTGGAAGTCATTTCACCGCAAAACGGCGAACAGATCCCGCTGCCAATGTAGGGGGCAGGAATCAGAGGGCGGGATCAGGGATCAAAATCGTAGGGGCGGTTCGCGAACCGCCCCTACCCGTCGCCTTCGTCAGCCCCCGCATCCTCATCCCCGCTTTCCAGCCGCAACTCCATCTCCACTTCGCTGATATACCCGCTGTTCGACAGCCGGTGCGTGACTTTCGTTATCAGCCAGTCGGCGCCGTCGATTTCCGGTTTCCAGCCGATGACCTTGGCGGGCAGTTCGGGGATCAGTTCCGGCCTGCCTTGTGAGAGCGTCAGCGAAAAGCTGGCGACGCCGCGCTGGATTTTGTCCAGCGCCGATTGGGCGGCGCGCTGGGCGCCGGATTTGCTGGCATAGGTGTGGCGCAAGGTTTTTACTGTGTCCGCCGTTGCGCCGATCGACTTGTTTTTCTTTTTTCCCGCGTCGATGCGCGCCTGCACTTCGCCCTTTGTCCGTTTTGCCGTGTCGTAGTAGAAGGCTTTGACGCAATCGCAGTGCTCGCGGTCGGTGAACGCAAAGCGGTGGCTGTCGCCGTCGCCGCGGCGCAGGGTGACGGCTTCGAGCGGAATCCCCGTAAGCGTCCGTCCGCGCCCGATCTTGTAAAACAGCAGCTTGCCGGATTTCACCGTCGCCAACGCGTCGAACATCTGCGCGAGGCGCGTCAAGAAGCTCGCGTCGGATTCGCTGGTCTGGTCGATGTGGGCGATGGCCTGCGCGGTCAGATCGGGCGAAATCACCGCTGCGAGGTCGTGTTCTTTGGCAATTTTCTTGACTATCGCGCCTACCGTGACGCGATGCCAGGAACGTTCCTTTTTCTCGCCCATCGCTTCGCCCACATCCGCCGAGCGCGCGCGCACGGTGAGCTTGTCGGGGCTGCCGGAATGTTCGATTTCATCCACCGTGTAGCTGCCCTTGTCGATCAGACCGGAATGTTCCCAGCCCAGCGCCAGCCGGATTTTTGCGCCGCGCGGCGGGATCGCAAGCAGGCCGTCGGCATCGTCCAGCGTGAAATCAAGCTGGTCGGCTTCGAGGCCGCGATTGTCGGTCAGGGTGAGTTCCATCAGGCGCGGCTGGATTTTGCCGGTCAAGTCTTCGCCTTCGAGGGTGATTCGCCAAATGGGTTGCATGGTGATTCCTTTCGATCAGAAGACAGAGGACAGAAGACAGAAGACAGTCGATCAGCGAAGGCTTCGCCTTCGTGGTCTTGACAACGGCGCGTAGCGCCGCAACCCTTCTGTCCTCTGTCCTCTGTCTTCTGTCTTCTGTCCTCTGTCCCCTGAAATCAGCAGCCCATCTGTTCTTCGCTGGCGGTCAGCGGGTCGAGGTTGCCGATGTCGTCATCGTCGGTGCGCGCCAGTTTCAGGGAGAATTCGATTTTTTTGGGGCTGCCGTCGAGGTTGAAAACGGTGTAGGTCATCTCCAGCGATTCGATGACAAAACAGCCGTGGATGACGCCATCGCCGCCAATCAACACCCAGGCGTTTCCGGTTTCCGCCATCCGGCGCAGGACCTCCAGCGAAACCTGTCCGCCGGTGATTTCGTGGTAGAGCACGCCGGAAAGGTGGATGGATTCATCGTCATTACCCAAAAACTGCCGCGCCGGACGCAAGCCGACACGGGCATTGGCGGGATGCCGCCAGGCGAGTTGCTGCTGAAAACTCTGATAGGGCGCGGTTTCCAGTTCAAACAGGAAAAGCCCCAGGCTCATCATGGGCATGGCGGCGCGTCCTCCTCGCGTCCGGATTCCGGCACATCCGCAATCCAGAATTGCCAGCGCCCCACCCGCGCGTAGGGATCAACCGGCGGTTCGTCCACGTGCGTAATCGTCGCCAGTACGCCGGGGCCGGTCAGTCCATCGGGGACGGGGACGGGAATGCCGCCCGCGCCGTTTTCTTGCTCCGCGTTGGCGAGCGTTAACCGGACCACTACGCGCTCGCTGATCTCTTTCAGCTTGATCTCGATGTCGCTGCGGTCGTTGTCGAGATAATCCACCGAAAAGGTGAAGTTCTCGCGCTGCTTGTCAAAGTTTTCCAGCATGTCCGGCTGCTGCCAGCGCAACCAGGCGACGATGGGGATGAGCAGCAAATCCGGATTGGCGGCGTAGTCGGTAATGATCACCGTCAGGGTATAGGCGTATTCGCAGGAAATGCCGCCGGATTGGGTGGAGCGCACAGTTCCATCCTCCACGAACACATGCAGGTTTTCCGGGTTTTGCGCCAGCCACGGGCAGGCGGCGGCAAGCGCGGCGCGCAGGGAGGCGGGCTTATTCATGGATCAGAAGACAGAAGACAGAGGACAGTCGATCAGCGAAGGCTGCGCCTTCGTGGTTTTGACAATCGGCGCGCCAGCGCCGCAAACCTTCTGTCTTCTGTCTTCTGTCCTCTGATCAGCGCCGCGCCCGTTAATCCGCAAACCAATTTCTGAGGGCGGCAATGCGCTCGCGGCAGGCGTCGTGTTCGTCGCGGGCGTTTCTTGCCCAGAGGGCGATGTCGGCATCGGAAGCGTAAGCGGTATCGGGGGCAGCGGCGGAATCGGCGTCAGCAACCAGGCCGGTGGGCGTGGGCAGCCGTCCCTTGATGCCGGATTCCTGATTCCGGTCGTTGAGCAGGCGGACAAGGCCAGCGCCAAGACAAGGGCGGCCAGTGGCCAGACGGGCAATTTCATGATCTTTCTCCTCAGCAATGCGCTGGCGCGCGGTCTGTGCCGCAGCCAGTTGTCGGGTGAGTTCATCGCCCCGTTTCTGCGCGGCTTCAAGGCGGGTCAGGATGTCGGCAAGGGCGGCGGCTTCGGCTTCGGCCTGGCGCCGACCCACGTTGGCGGCGCGCGTTTCCATTTGCGCGATGCGAGCATGGTAATAAAGGCGCAGGACGCCGCCGGAGAGCGCCGCGCCCAGCGCCATGCCCGCGATGCCCGCGAGCAACCACGGGTGGGCGCGCAACACGGCGAGACCGCTGGTGAGCAGGGCGTTCATTTCGCCGCCTCGCCCATACACTTCGCATGGCGTTCCATCTGCCGCGACCACACGCCCTTGCAGCCTTGCGGCCCCCAGTTTTTCGGCAGGGAACAATCGCGCCCGGCCTGTTTTTTCCAGAGCAGCAGGGCGTCGCAGGCCTTGCCGTAGTCGCCCGCCAGCACGAAGCGGCGCATGGAAGAGCCGCGCCAGGCGCCAAGCCCGAACTGGTAGCTGAAATCCAGATAGGCGTCGTATTCGTATTGCGTAAGTGAAGCGCCATCGAGCGATTGCCGGAACGCGACCTCGAACTGGCCAAGTACCCCGCGCGCCAGTTTTTCGGCATGCGATCGGGTAATCGGCGGGTCGGTGAGTTTGACCGTGGCGCCGTCCTCATAGAAGGTGCTACCGTAGCCGATGGTGGGTACGTCGCCTTTGGTGGGCACGTAGGGGGTCTCCGAAAAGCCCTCCCAGGTCAATAGCGCCGCCAGCGCCGCCGCGCCGAATGAAAGGGTCTTGACCGGAACCCGTGGATCAGAGGACAGAGGACAGAAGACAGAGGACAGAAGGTTTGCGGCGCGGGCGCGCCGATTGTCAAAACCACGAAGGCGAAGCCTTCGCTGATCGACTGTCTTCTGTCCTCTGTCCTCTGTCCCCTGATCCCTGAACATCACGCCACCCCGATCTTTTTCAAAACGAACATCGCCGCCGCGCCACACGCGCCCCAGACCGCGCCCATCACCCACTTGGTCGTTTGCGCCTGCAAGGGTTCGGCCTTTTCCAGTTCGGCGACGCGCGCCGCCAGATCGTCGATTTTCAGCCATGCCTTCTCGACGCTGTTGCCGCGCGCCAGATCGCGCTCCTCGATGCGGGTCAGGCGCTCGATGACTTCCACCAGTTTGGAACTGGTTTTTTCCAGCGAGTTCAACGCCTGTTCGATGCGGGAAAGACGCTGGGCGACGGGATCATTGGAGGGATTCACGGTATTCTTTCGGCAGGTGGCGGCGCAGCATTTCGTTGGTATAGGAGAGTTCGCAGTGGCGGGTATCGCCGACGCGGTCAAAAAAGAACAGCAGGTCGATAAACCGGCGCGTCTTCGGGTAATGTTCCCGCTTGCGCCACACGCGTGCGGAGAGCGTTTCATCCGGCGCGCCGTATTCGCCGTCCATGCGGATCAGGCAATTCAGGGTTTGGTCGAGGCCGATGAGGACGTTTTTAAAAATACTCATGTGTTGTACCCCCGGTCGCGTTCCGCGACAGCCCCCCAAGGGGGCGTTCGCATGTCTTGAGGCGGCTTAAGCGTCATGCTCATGTTTCAGTTCCACAGGTTGATCATCTTGATTTCCCGCGTCGGCGCGACATCGGGCAGCGTCACTGCCTGACCTTCCGGCAGGATTGCGCCCAGGCGGGCAAGGCCGGGATTCAGTTCGAGCGCCTGTTCCGTCACCGCCGCCGTCCGCCCGAAATGCCGCCAGCAGATGAGGTCAAGGGTGTCGAATTGACGGGCGATCACTACGGCGCTCATTGAGCGCCTCCGTTCCAGGGGACAGAAGACAGAGGACAGAGGACAGAGGACAGAAGGTTTGCGGCGCTGGCGCGCCGTTGTCAAAACCACGAAGGCGAAGCCTTCGCTGATCGACTGTCTTCTGTCCTCCGTCTTCTGATTTTGGCGAACACTCGCGCCATTTGGTGCGGGTGGGGGGAAACTTCGCGGGCGCGAGGATCGTAAATGCGCCCGGAAGTTTCCCCGCCCGCAGGGTGCGAGTGGTCGCTGGTTTCCAGAAGACAGAGGACAGAAGACAGAGGACAGTCGATCAGCGAAGGCTGCGCCTTCGTGGTTTTGACACCGGCGCGTCCGCGCCGCAAACCTTCTGTCCTCTGTCTTCTGTCTTCTGTCCTCTGTCTTCTGTCCTCTGTCCTCTGATACCCCTACAAGGCCGACGCCGTAATGAACAATTGATCGAGTTGCGCTTCCGTCAGCCCCAGGGCGGCGGCTAATGTGGCGAGCAGCGGATTATCGCGCTCGATGCTGGCGGCAAATTCCCACTCGATGCGCGCCGCTTTGCCCGCGTCGCCCGTCATGCCCGCGATAGCGGCGCCCACGGCGTCCAGCAAACCCGCGCCCAACAGGGCCAGTCGCGCCTGCCGCATGGTCAGGCTTTGCGGGACGCCGGGTTCGGATTGCGGCTCCGGCTCCGGCTCCGGCTCCGGTTCGGGTTCCGGTTGCGGCGCGGGGATGTCTTCAAACTGAAACGCCGCGCCATCCCATTTCGCCCGCTGACCCTCCGGAACCTCCGGCGGCGGAAAGTTGATCGCGCCGGCCGGAATCAGAAACACGCCGGGTTCCCGCGGCGAGGGATGGGCAACCGCCGGGCCAATGAAATAGCCGTACGCGTCGAGTTGTGAAATTGGTTTGTTCATCCTTCAATTCTCCAAAAAATATGCTGATTAATTTGCGGCGCGTTGCGCCCCCTGTCAGTATTTGATGCAGGCGAGCAGGGCGATGTTGCGCGGGCGGGTCTCAGACCCCGCAGCAGTTGTGTTTCTGCTTTTTTGTAGCCATACGGTATTACCGCTGCCGTTGCTTGTAATGCGCAGACTGTAGGAATCGGCGCTGGCGCCCTCGGATGCGAGTGCTGTAAAAGTATGTGCGTGGGATTGAACGCCCGCCGCCTGCGAACTCCCGAACACCCGTCCCGCATCCACCCCTCTGCCGCCATCCCAGCCGCGTAGAAATTCGCCGCGCAGGTCAGGAATCGCGAAAGTCGTCTCGCCGTCTCCCGCGCCGAAGGTTTCGCCGATGGCGGCGAACAGGTCTGCGTAGGCGGCGCGCGACAGCAGCGCGCCGTTGGCTTCCAGATAGCCGTCCGGCGCTGTCGGCATGGCGGTGTAAATCACGGTTCCGGGCGGTACGGCGCGACCGAGGGCGGCGCCGAGGGTGGCGGGGGTGACGGCCTTGCTCATGTCTTCGCCGGTTTCGACCTCTGCGGGCGTGGCAAGCCGGATAACCCCTGCCGCCTCTTCCGTGGCGTCGCCGATGTTGTCCAGATCGAGCAGGTTCCAGCCGTCCGCGAACCAGTAGTAGCCGTGGTTGTCGAGGTCGCAGCCGTAGAGGTCGAAGACGGCAAGCGGCAGATCGAGGATCGTCCATCCGACGGCGTCGGCGCTCCATGTCGCCAGCGCGTGCCCGCTGGCGGCAGAGGGATAATCCGTGACGATGACCTGTACGCCGTCGGCGCGGTCGGCATCTGCGCCGGTAACGGCGGGCGAATGCAGGGCGTCGGCATCGGCGACGATCTGCCACACCTGCCCGACATAGTGCAGGGTGCCGTTCACGATTTGTTGCAGCCGCGATTCCAGACGGGGTTCGTTGAAATACTGCGGGTGCGGGTCGGGCGCCGTGACGTGGCTCAAGGGCGTGTAGCGTTCGTCGTGCGGGTGGAGTTCCTGCCGGTGATTCTGGATCGCCTGCTCGACGCTTTTTTTGGTGGCCACCACCACTGTTGGGTCGAGGATGAGTTTGACGACTTCAGCGTTGGCGACTTGCAGAATCATCCGGATGGCGAGGTCTTTGGCCGCGCCTTCGGCCAGCAGGGGCTTGTAGGTTTCCGGAAAATTGCCGACGGCGAGGAGTTTATTGCCGGGCGTGGTTTCCGACAGGGCGATGTTCTCCGGATTCAAGCCGCCGATGAGGCCGATCTCGCGAATTGTCCAGCCGCCGACGTTGGCGGGCAGCACGGCCTCGATGACCAGCCAGTTCGGGTTTTCGGAATCGACGGCAATGCTGTTGATGTTGATGCGAAAGCGCTCATTCACCAGCGATTGCATGTCTTCGGTGGGCAGCACCGGACTGCCGCCGCCATCGCCGACGGCGAGTTGGGTGATGGGGACGTGAAAACCGAAGACTTGCGCGTTCGTCCAGTCGGCCGCGCCAACTTGCGTGAGCAGGGTGTAGTACGTCTGTTGTTGTGGATCAGGCATGGCGTTTCCTTTCATCATAACGGGTAAACGGCGGTAAAACTCCACGCCTGCCAGCCAATGCAAAAGCGGACGGCAGGCGGCGCGGCGGCGGTTTCTGCGAGCATCAGCGGCCAGACGGTGATGGCTTCGCCGTGGACAAGGGCGGCGGCGACGCGGACGTTGCAGCGGGAAGTTCCAATGAGGCGCATGAAAAAATGGCTGCGCGCAGGTTTGACGGCGATGATCTGCCGCTCGATGGCGGCGACGGCGGCATCGTCAATGCCCCGGTCGTCGATTTCGATTTCGGCCTGGAAGGTGTGCGGGACGCCCATCGGCGAGGTTTGATGCCACTCGACCAGACGCCCGCGATGTCCCAGCACGGCAAGCGCCTGTTTGACCGCGCCGACCGTGCCTTTTTTGCGATGGATGGCGATGCTGGCGGCGATGACGCGCCGCTGCGCGGCTTCTTCCCATGCCTCATCCCATTCATCGACGGAGAGCGCCCAGGCGAGCCAGGGCAGATGCGCGGCGGGACAGGCGGCGGCATCCCAGAGCTGGGCGATGACTTCCGGCGCGAGGCGTTCCTCATCCGCAGCGGCGACGACGGCGCGTTCCAGCGCCGTGCTGTTGGGGGGGAGAAGGCGGCGGGCGTCAGACATGGGGAACTTCCGCGAGGCGGATGTCGATGTCAATACAGTTCGCGCATTGGGTGACGGCCACCGCGATGTCGGCCTCCGGCGAGGTAATGACCACATTTTGCACGCCGGGCTGTTTCAGCGCGGCAAAGAGACCGGCCAGGGTGATGTCGTAGTCCAGGCGGCGCATGTCGGTCACGTACTTTTCGACCGCCGCCTGCGCGGCAGCCAGAATCGGCGACGGCGCGGGGCCGGGATAGACGGTGAGTTCGGCGGCGATCCGGTAATCGGTGAGCGTGGCGCCCTGCACGATGACTTCATCGGTGAGCGGGCGGATGTGCTCGGCGTTCAAATGGCGATTGACGGCGGCGAGGAGTTCCTCCGACGGCGTACCGTCGCCATCGTTGGAGAGAATCGTCACCACCACCCGCCCCGGCGTCGGGCTGATGACGGAAGCGTCATCGACGTCGCCGTGCGCGGAGAGGGCGTGAAAGCGGTAGCTTTCCGTCGGCCCCGCCGTGCTCATGCCTTCGACGGCAAGCTGGGCGCGATGGCGGAGGCGATCATCGGTTTCAAAAGTCGGCGGGATGGGCGGCAAGGCCGCCGCGTCGCCGGGGTCGGTAACGAGCCGTTCGACGCCATGGAAGGCGGCGAGATTATCCAGATTGCCGCCGCTGGCGGAGGCCAGCATACATTGGCGCGCCGCCTCGTTTACGCGCTGGCGCAGGAGCAACTCGGCGTAGGCGAGTTCCTGCAACAAGAGCGTCACCGGTTCGCTTTCGAGTTCCAGGCGCCCGACAAAGGCGGGCAGGTCGGCAGGGGCGAGCGCGACGACATTCGCCAGAAAGCGCTCTTTACGCGCCGCGAACACGGCCTCGAAATCCAGCGTTTCGATGACGTCCGGCGGGGGAAGCAGGGATAAATCAATGGTCATTTGAGGCGATCAGAAGACAGAGGACAGAGGACAGAGGACAGAAGGTTTGCGGCGCTGGCGCGCCGTTTGTAAAAACCACGAAGGCGAAGCATTCGCTGATCGACTGTCCTCTGTATTCTGTCTTCTGTCCCCTGATCTCTGTCTTCTGTCTTCTAGAATCAATGGTCATTTGAGTTGAACCCGCAGTTGGACGCTTTCCCCCGTCGATTTCAGGAGGGCGGTCAGCGTGAGGACAAGGCGCGCGCCGTCGGTTTCGAGGTCGATCTTCGCCGGTTTCAGGCGCGGCTCCCATTTGAGGATCGCCGTTGCCGTCGCCGCGATGACTTGCAGGCGGGTGCGCGCGTTCAGCGGGGCATCGACCAGATCGGGCAGAATGCTGCCGAAATCGCGCCGCATGACGCGCGCGCCGACCGGCGTGGTCAGGATTTTGCCGATGGACTGGCGAAGGTGCGCCAGCAGGGCGAGCGGGGTTCCGGTTTGGGCGTTCATCGTAGTTCAGAAGACAGAGGACAGAGATCAGGGGACAGAAGACAGAGGACAGAGGACAGTCGATCAGCGAAGGCTGCGCCTTCGTGGTTTTGACAAACGGCGCGTAGCGCCGCAAACCTTCTGTCCTCTGTCCTCTGTCCTCTGTCCTCTGTCTTCTGATCTGGACATCACATTTTCTCGATGGGTTCATCGGTCGGCCCGCCCGCGTCGTTTTCCGGGTGGCGGTGCTGGTTGTAGGCAGCGCGCATTCCGCTCATGGTCTTGCCGCTGGTGTCGCAGAGGTCTTGAATCGTGCCGGTGGCTTCCAGTATCGGCGTTTCAAACCGCGTTTTGGCGCTGGCCTTGACCAGCAGCGTGGCGGTGTCGATTTGCGCTTGCCCGTCGGTGAGCGTCAGCGTGGTCGCGCCGATGGTCAGCACGATGGAGCCGCCTGCGGGCACAGAGAGCAAGGCGTGATGTCCGGCATGGTCGTACTCGACAATCGCACCGTCGGGATAGCGGCG
>JAIRZG010000151.1 GCA_031267345.1 Zoogloeaceae bacterium | reverse complement strand
AATCTGAACTGTTTACAACATGCCAGCATAAATGCATGAAAATTAAAGATTTTTAAAAGTAAACCTTATCATCACAACAGCTTCAGAACATTTATGGCAAATAAATGCATTCGCCCTGGAGGGCGAGTCGAGGCAGTCTCACAGGCTTTTTGTCGACCGACCAAAGTCACAGGAGCCGATGAGGACGAGCTACACCCGACTTCCCCAGGCGGAACGATACCAGATAGCGGCCTTGCATGGAGCCGGGCGGACACAGACAAAAACACAGACAGAGATTGCGGCGCGGTCGAATCGCTCGCAGAGCGCGAGCGGCCGGGAACTGTCCGGCGGCGGTCGTCATGGCGTTGGCGCGTAAAACGCGCCTGTACCGCACCGTCTTCGTCCAGAATCGTCGTGCCTGCGCCGTCGGCGACGCTTTGATGACCCTGCTTTTGCCCTCTTGATATGATCCCGACCTCCTCTTGACGCATGTCGGCGGTATCGTATTTATGCGTTGAACGCGGAAGCCCAAAGTCTGTTCCAGTGGTTTCCAGCAAGAAATTAGCGACAGGTCTTCAGGCCTGTCGGTCTAACGTGTTTTGGAAGGGGTTTCTCTCCCCTCCCAAAACGGTCGCCTGAAACCCCTGCCTTCAGGCAGGGGTCGGCTCTCACCGCCCTGAAGGGCGGGGTTTCAACCAGAGTTAGTTTTACGATGAATGTCCGTAAGTCGTTGAAAGAAATTAGTTTTTCATTTTTCACGGTCTACCGGAAACGACTGGAATCCACCGACAGCCAAGACTTTTGAGTCCAGTTTTCAGTCCATCTTTAGGGGTGGCGTGGATTCCGGTTTGTTGCTGGCGGAACGGGGCGGACGACACAAAAATCCAAGCCATGACTCAACAACTCGAAGGAGTTGAGCATGGCGCTCACCGACACCGCCGTCCGGCAAGCGAAGGCTACCGGCAAGGCATACACCCTCGGCAACCTCGATGGCTTATCCCTCGCGGTTTCCCCGCAGGGCGGCAAATCGTGGCATTTTCGTTACTACTGGGGCGGCAGGCAGAAGCGCATGTCTCTTGGCGCTTATCCGGAAGTTTCCCTGCGGGAGGCGCGCCAGTCCCGCGACGAAGCGCGCGCCCTGCTCGCCAAGGGCATGAATCCGCACACGCAGCGCAAACAGAAACGGCAGGCTATCCACACGGCCAGCGAATATACCTTCGAGGCCGTGTTCCAGCAGTGGAGCGAACATCATGCGCGGGGAATCAAGACCGGCAAGCGGAGTACGCATTCGCACATCCTGCGCACCTTCGCAAAAGATGTTCTGCCCCTTCTGGGGAAACGTTCGATCCTTGATCTCCGGCGTTCCGACCTGCTGGAAGTCATCGAGCGGATCGAGTGCCGGGGCGCGCTTTCTGTTTCGGAGCATGTGCGCGGCCATCTCAACCAGATTTACCGTTACGCGCTCGTCAAGGCGCCGGGGTTGGAGACCAACTATGCAAGTGACCTTGATGTCGTGGTGATTCCTCGCCCGCCCGCCCGCCATAATCCTTTCCTGGGCATGGACGAATTGCCGGGATTGCTCAAGGCCATTGAGGAATACGATGGCGCCATCAAACCTGGCTCGGTTTGCGCCTCTTGTTGCTCACCGGCGTGCGTACCTGCGAGCTGCGTCTGGCGACATCGGATCAGTTCGATCTCGAACGCGAGCTGTGGATCATCCCGCCCGGCAACGTGAAGCAGTTGCAGCGCAAGCTGCGCAAAGTCGAAGACATCCCGCCCTACATCGTGCCGCTTTCCATTCAGGCAATGGATGTCGTTCGCAACCTGCTCAGGTGCTCATGCCGTCCCAAATTCCAAGGCGCTACGTCAGTGAAAGCACCCGGAACGGAGCATTGAAGCGCATGGGCTACGCCAACCGGCTGACGGTACATGGCCTTCGCGCGACCTTTTCGACGGCGTTTAATGAAATCGGCTATCCCCCGGCGTGGATCGAGGCGCAATTGTCCCGCAGTGATCCGAATGCGATTCGCGCGGCCTACAACCATGCCGAGTATGTGGAACAGCGCCGGCGCATGATGCAGGACTGGGCGGATTGGCTGGACTTGTGCGAACAGGGGCGGGTTGAAGAGGCCAGCCGACATTTGGTTGTCCATCTGGAAAACACCCCGCCTTTGGCGATGCCTGTCCAGCAATTCGTTCGCATAGCTTGAAACCGCCCCTCCGGAAGCAGGAAATTGCTGTGCCAGTTCAGCGTAGCGTTCCAGTGGAAACTGATGCAGCGAGACAAACTGCGTACGAGAGAGCGAGCATGCCACCAATTATGTCCAACAGATTCTGGCGGCAAAGGCCAAGAGCGATGCGGCGGATTCTGGCTGCGTCAGTCTTTTGGCCGTTACGTTACTGTCGCAAGCAGGGGCTTTCGTCGAAATAGCGAGAATATGGTTTTCTCTTGGAAAATCCAGCATCCAGGAGAAAAACAAAGCCTTTTGCAGGTAGCCCCCTTTCCCTTGGATGCCCTTCCTTTCCGGCCTTTTTCCTGACCGCCAACTGCCACCAAAGTTGGCGGTGCACACCGGGAAGCCGGGGCGATGTGGGCGGCGCGATGCCTTGAATGCGCGGGCTCTGGCCTTGGGCATAGGGATTGCTTTTGCCTTCCAGAAGCGTTCGTGGCGGATTCCGGGATCGAAGCTGCTGCGCGATTTTTCGATGTTCTTCTGAAAGGAGCGGTCATCATGAAGGCGATGAGGGCACGGGCGGGCGGAAAAATGACGGCGGCGCTGTCGCCTTCGTTGGCGCGTGGAACGAAGGAGGGGGCGCGTGGCTTCCCGGTTTGACGCGGCGCTCGCAGCGATTTGCGCGGAGGGCGGCTGGACGCTTCCCCAGGCGGACGCCGAGGGGCGCGCGCGTTTTGCCCTGCGGGAGATGGATTTCACCTTGTCCGCCCCCGATGACCGGCATCTCACCTTTCTCCATCCGCTCTTTCCCGCGCCGGATGAAGCGCCCGGTCTCGCGGCCCGGAAGCTCGCCCGCATGGCGGCTGCGGCGGCGCGGGAGAGAAAGGCCATCCTCTCCTTTCATGAGGGCGTCTTCTATCTGCACGCCGTCGTGGATATGACAAAAACGCGCGCGGAAGACATTCCGGATATCTGCCGGGATTTCCTGAACGATTGCGACTGGTGGCGGCAGAACCACGCCTTTTTCACATGATTTCCCTTTTCGGGTTTTCGCCGCCGGATAACGGAAAAATCCCGCCGCGCCTCTCGCGGCGCGGGATTTTGCTTTTCCTGCTGGCGAGCAGCCTCTTTTCCCTGGCCGCCTTCGGGCAGGAACGGGGGATTTTCAATACGCTCTACAGTCATTTTTCCAAAGAGGAACCGCTCTCGGCGGTGCTTGCCGATTTTGCCCGGGCGCAGGGGTTTTCCGCGGTGGTCTCCGGCGATCTGGAGGGGAAACTGAGCGGGCGTTTCGAGCATGTCGCGCCGCGCGCCTTCCTGGAAAGCTTGGAGCGGGCGTTCGACGCGCGCTGGTATCTGCTTGACGGCACGCTTTATTTCTATCCGGGCAGGGAATCCCGGCGCGCGCTGATTGCCGCGCCGAACCTGGGCGGCGAAAAGCTGGCGGAAGAACTCACGGCGCTCGGCCTCGTCTCCCGCGAGTTGCCGCTGGAAAACCCGCGAAGCGGCAGCGGGGTGCTCGCAGTTTCCGGGCCGCCCGCCT
>JAIRZG010000129.1 GCA_031267345.1 Zoogloeaceae bacterium | reverse complement strand
GAAGATACCCCGACAATGCCGCCGCCGTGGAGGTAGTTGCTGTCGCTCGCGTCTCTGACTGCAACCGTCAGCCCCTTGAAAATATTGCCGCCCAGTTCGTAGAGCGCCGACATGCCCGTGTTGGAACGCAGACCGATGATGCCGCCGCCATCCAGATAGGTGTTGACCTTGACGTAGGCGTTGAGAAAAAGATTGTCGCTGGCCTGGCTGAGAAAGGTTTCCACAGCTGTATTGGGCGTACCCGGAGCACACGGATCGCCACTACACTTTGGGCCGCCATCATCGCTCTGCAACCCCACAATGCCGCCGCCCTTCAGATAGCTGTCGCTTTCTACCGCGATGCCGGCAAAGACATTGCCTGTCAGTTCGTCGAGTTCAACAGCGGCATTGAACAGGCCATTGACGCCAATCACCCCACCGCCGCGCAGGGAATAGCGGGAGTAGACGTAAATATCGGAATTGCTGAGGGTGGCGGTATCCAGAACACCATTGCCGAAGATGTTGCCGCTGACCCGACCGATGCGGGAATATGTGTCTGCGTCATACCGTTGGCTGTTGTTGTTCACCCCCACCAACCCGCCGCCGAGAATGATGTCGTCGGAGCGCACCTTGATGTCGGTGAATAAATTGTTGGAGAGTTCGTCGATCCGGGCGTGACCCGGTATGTCCGCCGGAGAAGACACCGCATCCACGCCAATAATGCCGCCGCCTTCGATGTAGGCGCTACCGTTGGCGCCACCGTCGGCGCTTTGATCAGTCAGGATGCTTACCTCCCTGAACACATTGCCCGTAATCCTGCCGATTTCGGCGGAAGCCGAAACTGCCAATTCGCCTGTGGCGCGCAAGCCGATTATCCCGCCGCCCGCCAGATATTGCGTATCGCGGTAGCCATGCAGGATTACAGCGATGTCAGAAAACGCATTGCCGATCACATCCCCCATCGCAATATCGTTGGCATTGCTGGAGATGTTGCCGATCAACCCGTTGGTCATGCCGCCCGCGCCTGTGCCACCGGTATAGGTAAAAGTGTTTTCCATGGTCACAGCATTGAAATGCAGGTTTTCCAACCCCAGGCGCTTCCCGCTTTGAATCTCTATCCATCGGGTGTTGTTGAAACCCACGATGTTGTTAGTGACAACGCCTCTGGACGATCCGTCGCCTTGAATATCGACCAACCCAGCGGGGATGCCAAAACCATCGACCTGCGTCCGGATCAGGCCGGAAAGCGTAGCCGCCGCGCCTGTCTTTTGGGCATTGCCCAGACTCAGCAGACTATCGGTCAGATTGCCGACGCTGGTCGCAAAGTTACTGGTCACATTGCCGCGCAGGATGATCGGAGAAACGGCATTGATACTCACCGCGTTGGCGGTATGGGCGAAAGTAACATTGGAAGTCACCCAACCTGTGCCGTTGGCGGCGGCTTGCAGGTTGGTCCGGCTCCACTGCCCGAACGCCGTAACCGGCAAAAGCAGAGGCAAGAGAAAAGCGACCAGCACAAACCGGGCCGCCGCTGATTTGACAGAGACTTCTTTATGGACGCAAGAGTTCATTTTGGCTACCTCATCCTGATATTTTGGATGTCTCATCATAGCACCGGAATATTACGAAAGTTACCCCTGTGTAAGATTTTGTACGCGACATCAGCAATCCATGACGAATCGGGCGTCCGGCGCCCACTCCCGTTATTTCCGGCGCGAAGCGCCGCACTTTAGCCCTCACGCCCGCTTGCGGAAAAGAGAAAACCCTCCGCGCCCGCATCCCCGCGCAACGACGCGGCGGGACACTCGTTCAGCCCGAAACGGCCCCCCGCGCCTCGTGAAAACAGAAATTCCCTCCCCTTGAAGAGGAGGGAGAAAAAACATCGGCGCAACGCGCCGCAAGTCAACCCTCTCCCCTCTCGTGAGGGAGAGTTGGAGAGGGGACAAGGCGGGGCGGGTTTTCCGTTTTCGTGGGATGTTCCGTTGCCGTGGCGTAGGGGCGCGATTCTCGCGCCCGTCGTTTACGGCGAAACGGCCTCCCCTCTCCTTCAAGGGGAGGCCGGGGAGAGGGGCACAGCAATTCCGCCATACCCGACGCGCATTCAAACGAAACGTCCGCGCAGGAGATGGCGCACGGGCATTTTCGCAAACATTCCTAATCCGCGTCTATCCGCTCATCATGAAAATTGAGATACGATTCCTGAAATAATCGGCGGATTCGGGCGGCGTCGGGTTTGGGGGTGATGAGGCTGACCAGCGGCACGATGACCAGTCCGGCGAGCATAGCCAGCGCGCCGGCGTTGATGGGGGAAGCGATGTAACTCAAAAGCATGTTGCTGCATACCAGGGCGATGGCGAAAATGAAGCAGGCCCAGACGCTGGCGGTGGTGGCGCGTTGCCAGTACAGACCGTAAAGAAAGGGCGCGAGAAACGCGCCTGCCAGCGCGCCCCAACTGATGGCCATCAACTGCGCGATGAAGGTAATCGACGAATTGTATTGAATCAGCGCGATCAACGTCGAAATCAACACGAATGCCACAATCAGCGCCCGGATTACCGTAACCTGCTGCCGGACGCTCATATCCTTGATCAGGTTGTCCTTGAGAAAATCGAGCGTCAGCGTGGAACTTGAGGTCAACACCAGCGAACTCAAGGTCGACATCGAAGCGGAGAGCACCAGCACCACCGTCAGGCCGATGAGCAAATTCGGCATACGGGCGAGCATGGCGGGAATGATCGAGTCATACACGGGCGTACCTGCGGGCGTATAGGCGATGACATTCGCCGCCAGTCGCCCGAATCCGCCGAGAAAATAGCTGCCGCCTGCGACTGCCAGCGCGAACACCGTCGAGATAATGGCGCCGCGCTTGATGGCGTCCACGCTCTGGATGGCGTAGAACTTTTGCACCATCTGCGGCATCCCCCAGGCGCCCAGCGAGGTCAGGACAAACACGCCCACGAGATCAAGGAAATCCGGGCCGAACAGCGAGACAAACGTCCCCTGCATTCCCGTCATGCCGGAGGAGGCGTCGCTGGGCACTTGCGAGAGCGCAATCATCGCCTGGGTAAAGCCGCCATAACCGCTCAATACGGCGACCACCACGGCGACGATGCCGAGCAGCATGATCACGCCCTGCACCGTATCATTGACGGCGGTCGCCATGTAGCCGCCCATCACCACATAAACGCAGGTCAGCGCCGCCATGAGGATGATGCACCATTCATAGGGAACGCCGAACGCCATGTCAAAAAGGCGCGACAGTCCGTTATAGACGCTGGCGGTATAGGGAATGAGAAAAATGAACACAATGCCCGCCGCCGCGATACGCAGCCAGCGGCTCGAAAAGCGCGCGCCAAAAAATTCCGGCAGGGTTTGCGCCTGCAAGTGATGCGTCATTGCCCGTGTGCGTCCCCCCAGCACATACCAAGCGAGCAGGCTGCCGATAAAGGCGTTGCCCAGGCCGATCCACAACGCCGCCATGCCGTATTTCCAGCCGAACTGTCCGGCATAGCCGATAAACACCACCGCCGAAAAATACGACGTGCCATAGGCGAAAGCGGAAAGCCATGCCCCCACCTTGCGCCCGCCCAATACAAAACCATCCACATCCCGCGCGCTTTTACGGGTATGAAAGCCGATATAAAGGGTCACGGCGAAAAACGCCAACATCATTGCAAGTTTGAAAAACATGGGAATCCTGTCGAGAGGGGGCGGACAAATTTGCGATGATGCCGCTCAACGGCGCATAAAGCAACGAGCGCCACAATCGTTCGATATGCGCGCGCCGCGCGGAAAAAACCCGCTTTGCCGCTGTTGCAGGGCAAAGCGGGTGCCTGTCATTTGAAGGCTACGGCTTTATTTGACGATGGCCGCCCGGCCTTTCAGGGTTACGCCCGCCATGATGCTACCAGCATGGCATTCGTACAGGGTGCTGCTTTTGTATTCGTTGCGCCTGTAAAAACTCACCAGATCGACCACGGCGTTGGCGCCGTGTTTTTTTGCGTTTGCTTCAAAGGCAACCAGCGCCGACTGCAAGACCCAGGCGCAGGCTTCTTCGTCGCTCTTGTTGGCGGCATTGGTTTTTTTGTTGGTCGTGGCTTCCGGGAATGTCCGGACGACGCTGCCTTTGGTTTTCTGGCCTTTCAGGTAAAACCTGACCGAACCATCCAGCTTTCCGGCGCGGATGGCGTCATTGACGACGTTCTGAAAATTCAGGTGATACACCGTATCGCGGGCGTGACTGATGACGGGAGAAAGCAGGATGACCGCCGCCAGCATGAGAAAGGTTTTGCGCATCGTGAATGCTCCTTGTAAGGAATAAAAATGACGACATGTATCGGGCGCAAAGGCAAAAACCGCTACGCCCTGCCGTCAACAAAGCGAATTCTGGCAGAATGCCCGCCAGGGGACAAGCTTGACGCGCAATGACGTCAGCTTGCGGTTGACGCTGCCGCGCGCTCAATGATGACGCCTACCCGTTTGGCGTCCGGCAGCGCGCCCGGTTTGGCGATGGAGAGGCGCACCCACTGGACGGCGAAGGCTTCGAGGATCAGCGTGGCGATATTTTCCGCGAGGGTTTCCAGCAGGTTGAAATGGCGATCCGCCAATTCGGCGCGCAGACGCGCGCGGACAGCGGCGTAATCCACCGTATCGCGGATGTCGTCGCTGGTTCCGGCGGGCGCGGTGGAAGCAACGCCCATGCGGATGTCCAGCGCCAGCGTTTGCGGCACGGCTTTTTCCCAGGGGGAAACGCCGATTCGGGTCTTGAGGCGTAAATCCTCGATAAAAATAATGTCCATGCGGGCACGGGCGCAAGTGGAAAATCTGGGGAAACGCAGGGTACAATCCGCGCGCATTGTACTCTCGCTTTCATTTGCGCTCATGGATATTCTCCCCAATCTTCTGGCCTGTCTGGCTGCTTACCTTCTGGGTTCCGTTTCCTTTGCCGTGCTGGGCGCGCACATTTTCCGTCTGGCGGATCCGCGCACTTACGGTTCCGGCAATCCCGGCGCGACCAACGTCTTGCGTTCGGGCAACAAAAAAGCGGCGCTGTTTACATTGACCGGCGATGTGCTGAAAGGCGTGTTCGCCGTCCTGCTCGTCCGCGCGCTGGGCTTTTCCGAACTGATGGTGGGTCTGGTGGGTCTGGCGGCCTTTATCGGGCATGTGTATCCGGTGTTTCTGAAATTTCGGGGCGGCAAGGGCGTGGCGACGGCAGGCGGCGTGTTGCTGGCGTTGACGCCGTTTGTCGGGCTGGCTTCGTTGGCGACCTGGCTGGTGGTGGTCTTCGTCAGTCGCTACTCCTCTCTTGCCGCCGTGATGGCCGGACTTTCCGCGCCGCTCTGGGGGCTTTTGTTCTGCGGTCTGCACAGCGACACGGCTATTGCCTTCCTGTTGGGCGCGACGCTGATTGCGCGCCACCGCAACAACATCCGGCATCTGCTGGCAGGCACGGAAAGCCGCGTCGGGAAAAAGCCGGAATAAGCCCGCCGCATGGACGTGACGCTGAACCCCTCTACATTATCGCCACGTTCCCAAGCCGTCATTACGACATCGAACAATCAGAGAGGCTAAAAATTGGCGTGGGAAATACGCTGACAGGTCACGGCGGGTTCTTGATCTGGATTCTGAAACCGCTTTCAGGAACCGGGTCATGGAGCCAGCAAGCCGATTTCCTCCGCGGTCGTCGGGCCAATCCGGGTTACGGACAAATCCTTGGGAATCTCGGCGCGTTCCCGGCTGACGGGAATGCGTCCGCCCATGATTTCGGCCAACGTTTGCGGCAGCAGGGGCAAGCGTTCCGGCTCCGCGTAGCCTTGCGGATAAACGGGTTGCAGGGTGGCAAAGTCGTATTTGTCCGTCGCGCCGAAGAGGTGCAGTAACTCGTGGGTAATGATGACCGCGTTTTGCCCTGTCTGCTCCGGGCTGGCAAAAGCGTGAATGACGCCGATTTTACCTTTTCTCATGCCAATAGAATGAGGTAGGGCAGCGCCAACATGACGTTTGGCGTCGTGGAACAATACGAAGATCTGGATATGCGGCTTGATGTTTTCGCCATCCTCTTGCCGATACGCCCACCAGCGCAGTTTCAGGCTCCAGAGCATGATGTCCAGCGTATTCGGCGCGTTCGGCAGACCTGGCGGCAGGGTTTTGATTTCCGCGCCCAGACGGATTTGCACCGATGCCTGTTGCGTCTGCCGATAGCGTTTGACCTCACGCTGCAACCAGTTTTCGATGGCGGCAAAACTGGCGGCATCCAGTTCGCGGATGAACTGCGCCGTCGTGGGCGAATCGTCGGCGGCGACGGGATAAACCGCCACCCGCGTCACATAGGCCCAGGAAGCCAGACGACTGTCCGAACGCCAGGTTCCCAAGGCGACGAACAGCAGGACCACCAACAACAACAGAATGCGGATTTTGCGAAACATGGGGACAGGGATCAGGTATCAGCGTGTAGAGGCGACTCGCGAGCCGTCCCATACATCGGGCGCGCGAGTCTGCGTGCACCTGTTTCCGCCAAGGGCGTGGCGCGGATTTTATGCGTTCTTGCCATCTCCCGATTTGACCACCTTCAACGCCGCCGCGACCAGCGAAGAAATATCCGCGAGGTTGCCGGGGATAATCAGGGTGTTGCCTTCTTTGGCGAGTTTGCCGAAGGCGTCGACATATTGTTGCGCGACCTTCAGGTTCACCGCTTCAATGCCGCCGGGATCTTTGATGGCGCTGGCGACCAGCCGCAGGGCTTCTGCGGTGGCTTCGGCGACCAAGCGCACGGATTCGGCTTCGCCTTTGGCTTTGTTGATGATGGCGGTCATCTGACCTTCGGACATGGCAATCGCTGCTTGCTTTTCGCCTTCCGCGAGATTGATTTCTTTTTGCCGTTCGCCTTCGGATTCGGCGATTTTGGCGCGTTTTTCCCGCTCGGCGGTGATTTGTAGTTGCATGGAGCGCAGCACGGAATCGGGCGGCACGATGTCCTTGATCTCATAGCGCAGCACTTTCACGCCCCAGGTCAGGCTGGCTTCATCCAGTACCGCGACCACGGTGCGGTTGATGGTTTCCCGATCTTCCAGCAACCTGTCCAGATCGCGCTTGCCCGCTTCGGAGCGCAACGCGGTTTTGGCGAGTTGCTCAATCGCCAGCTCGAAACTGGAGGTGCCGTAGGAAGCCTGTTTCGGGTCAGTCACCTGATAATAAAGAATGCCGTCAATCTGCACCTGGGTATTGTCACGGGTGATACAGACCTGCGGGGCGACATCGTAGGGGATTTCCTTGATGGAATGCCGGTAGGCGATGCGCTCGAAGAAGGGGATCAGGAAATGAATACCGGCAGTCCAGGTGTCGTGATAGCGCCCCCAGCGTTCCACCACAAAGGCGGATTGCTGCGGCACGATGCGCACGGTTCTGAATACGGCAATAACGACGACGACGGCGAGGACGATAAAAAATTCAAGGTTGTCCATGTTCACTCCTTGGTGGGTTGATGAGGGTCTGCATCTACGATGAGCATTGAGCTTTCCTGCGCGACGATGGTGAGCGGCATTCCGGTTTCCACCGCCAAATCCTTGTTCGCCAGCCGCGCCGCCCATTCGCAGCCCCGATAGCGCACCCGCAGATGAGCCTGGGCATCCGGCAAGACAACGACTTCGACCTGCTGTCCGATTTCTTCGACACTGGCATTGGGGTCAGCAGGCGCCCGCGCGCGTTGGGACTGAATGCGCCGCCACGCAATGACGGCGCCTACGATGATTGCCAGCGCGAAAACGCCGATTTGCGCGGCGATGCTGTCCGGCAAGATATAAGCCAGAAGCGCGGCGACCAATGCGCCAAAGCTGACAAACAAAAGCGCCAGCGTACCCGTCATCATTTCCACCGCCAGCAAAACGGCTGCCAGTATCAGCCAAGTCCACATCATGCCTCTCCCTCTGATTCCTGATTCCTGACCTCTGTCTTCTGCCCCCACGCCGCCAGATATTCCCGCCAGTGCGGTTTGTCGAGTTTGTCCAGTTCGGCGCGGACGAAGGCTTCTTCCGCAAGGGCTTCCGTTTTGTCTTGCTCACCACGCATGAGGCGAAAGCGATTGAACACCAGATAGGTATTCACCACATCTGTTTCGCAGTAATCACGGATGCCATCGGCTTGCCCCGCCAGCCAGGCCTCCCAGACCTTGCCGCCATCCATGCCCAGTTTGCCGGGGAAACCCATGAGTTTGGCGAGTTCATCCAGCGGCGCGCTGGCGCGCGGCTGGTAGAGGGCAAGCGCGTCCATCAAATCCAGGTGGCGCAAGTGGTAACGGTTGATGTAGTTGTTCCAGCGAAAATCACGTGAATCGGCGTAATCGCCATCGCCCAGATCCCAATAACGCGGGGCGCTGACGCCGTGCATCAGGCCGCGGTAATGCAGCACCGGCAAATCAAAGCCGCCGCCGTTCCAGGAAACCATCTGCGGCGTGAATTTTTCAATGCCGTCAAAAAAGCGCTGGATCATCTCCGCTTCCGACAGGGCGGGCGCGGCCAGCGACCAGACCTTGAAGGTTTCCCTTGCGCGCAGGACGCAGGAAATAGAGACAATGCGCTGCAAGTGTAACGGCATGAAATCATGCCCGATCTGGGCGCGGCGTTGCTGAAAGGCCAGTTCCGCGACTTCCGCGTCAGCAAGCGTCGCGTCCAGCCCGCGCAGGAGGCGCAGGCCGGACACATCCGGAATGGTCTCAATATCAAAAACCAGAACTGGGCTATGCGGAATCACGCCGTGCCCCGTCCGGATACGGTTTTCGATCTTGCCTCATGGCGCTGCGCTTTCCTGTCGCTGCGACCACTTTCCATCGGCATCCTGCACCCACCAGCCCGCTGGAATGCGTCTGCTCATGCGTTCGCGGATGGTGTCGGCAATCTGTTGTTCCCATTCAGGATGGCCATTGGCGCGGGCGATTTCGCGGTACAAGGCGGCCTTGTCGTTGGCGTCGCCAGCGATCAACCTGGCGATGTTCTGACGCTCGGCAAGCGGCGTCGAAGCCGGATCGCGCACCGCCAGCTTGCCTTCCTGCGTCATTCCCAGTATGCCATTTTCCAGCAGGGGTTTGATCTGCGCGAAACGCGCTTTCAGGGAAGCGCGGATTTCCTTCGCCACTGGCGTGTCGATACGCATGTCGGGCCCGGCTTCCTGCGCGATGGTCGGCATGGAAAGGGAGAGCAAAACGGCGGATAGCAGCAGGGATTTTTTCATGGCGTCACCTCGCTTTCCTTGTCCTTTTTGGGTTCGGCAGGCTCGTCTAACTGCCAGATGTCGTCGATAAGCCTGTCCGCCATTTTTTCGGCGGCGGCAGCGGGGAAATAGATATTGATGGTAACGCAGGCCGATAACAATCCGGCTCCCACCAACACCAACAAACTGAAACTTTTTTTACACATTCCAAGTCACCTTTTGAAAAAGTCTACCGAAGCAGACAGGGATTGCTACATGGCGGACCGGGGAGATTCCGGCACACGGAAACGCGGCAGGGTGCGCTCAATATTGGCAAGGCCATTCAGCTTTTCCTGCAATTCGCTGGCCTGACGCTGGAACGCAAGCAATTTCTGGTACTGCCTTTCCATCTGCCGATTCTGGGCGGTAAGTTGCTTTTCCAGATAAATGCGATCGCCATAACTGTCGGAAAGCTGGCGCATCAGGGGGAACAGAGGGCGCAGACGATACAATTCCGGCGCTTCGGCTCTTTTCAACAGGTCTTCCAGAAGATTGCGCGCCTGCGGTAGATCCGGGTTAGGCTGACGCGGATGCCCCAACACCATGGCGCGGCGCAACAGCACGTCCGGATCGGTTCCCAACTGGCTCAGCAAACGGCGTTCCCGCGCCAGAGATTGCCCGGACATCGGAGCCAGCTTGTAGTAGTAGGCCAGCAGGTCTTCAGCGGTCGCGCTCACCCGATCAACATTGCGTGTCTCGTCCGGATGATCGTCATTGCGCTCGCCCATGCCCGCGCAAGCGCCCAACAGCAAGCCAAAACCCAACGCCAGCGCAGGACGCGACAAGCCGGAAAACAGGACAGAGGGGGAAAATTTAATTTTCACAGGGAATCTCCACATAAAAACAGGCGCCCATTTTGTCGTTGGCATAAGATGCCGTGCCGCCCATGATACTGCTCAATTCGCGCGCAATGGTCAGTCCCACGCCATAGCGTTGCGCGGAAGGCGTTTGGACATACGGTTTGCCCTGATAGAAGGGGTTGAAGATATAGGCAACGTCCTTTTCGGAAACGCCTGGCCCTTGATCGCGACATTCCAGACGCAGGACATCGTTCTCCACCACGCCGCGCAGCAGGATTTCGCCGCCCGCCGGACTGAAATCCAACGCGTTGGCAAGGAAAACCTCCAGCACCGCGCGCACCTTGTCCGGATCGATTTGTACACGGATGTCCGGCGCGTCAAGACGGATATGCGCTTTGCGCGCGGCGCATTCTTCCGCCTGCGCCTCGACGACTTCCTGCAGAAACGCGGACAGGCGCACGGGCTGACGTTGCAGGCGGCTGAATTCAAAAATGACGCTCATCCGCAGGATGCTTTCCATTTGTCGCTGCAACAAGCTGGCGTTGTGCCGCATCATGGCGATCAGCGCGTTCTGGCTTTCCGCGTCGGCCTCGACATTGAACAGATCACAACCTTCACGAACAGCGACAACCGGCACTCTCATTTCCTGGGCCATGTATTGGAAAACGCTTTCACGGTCGCTTTTCAGATTGGACAAATGTTGCCGCAACCATTCCAGACGCGCGCCCAGTTGACGCAGATCGGCAGGGCCGTGGATGCTGATTTTGCCTTCCAGATAACCATGCCCGATCAGCAGTATCGCCTGTTCTATCTGGCGCAGAGGACGGGTCAGCCAGTAACAGAGGGTAACGGCGATCAGAATGGCGGCGGTCAGGACAAACAGCAGTTGCAAAAAGAGTTGCCGCCGCTCGGCTTCCAGCGCTGCCAAGGTACGCTGGTTGTTGTCTTCCACCCATTGCTGGCTGGTGCGCTGGAGATTCTCGTAGATTTCCGCCAATTGGGAAAGGTGTATGCCCAGCATGGATTCCGCAGTCGGACTGTCCAGACTGTCCGCCAACTTTTGCGCCGCGCCGCGCCATTCCCGCAACAGCGGACGCAGCAACACATCCTGTTGCGCTTCCAGCGTTTCCGTGAGGCTCAACGCCTGGGCAAGTGTGGCGTCAAAACTGGCGCGAAAGGTTTTCTGTCGCACCAGAAGATACTGGCGGCTGTTGCGCTCCAGATCTGTCCCGCGTTCCCGGAGTTCCTGCAAGGCGGAAGCGATTCGTACCGATTGCTCGCTGTTTTCATGACTTTGCGCGCTCAATCGCTCCAGCAACTGCCAGCTTTGCGCCACGGTGCCGCCAAGAAAAACAATGATCAACGAAAATCCGGCAATCAATGCCTGACGAGAAGATATCCAGTTCATAAAACTCCTGTTCTCTGTGAAGACAACGTACCAGTCTAAAGCGTGTTTGGACGGGATGAACGATATATTCGCACAAAACCTTTTTTATTCTATTACATCTCTGTAATCAATCGCGCAACTCCCGTCCAGTCAAACGGATAAAAACATCTTCCAGATTGGCGGCGCGATGCGCATAACGCAGCGTTGGTCGTTGCGTCAACAAGGCCAGCAACTGGCGGGCGGCGGCGTCATGGACGTAAAAAAACAGTGTCTCGCCGCTTTTTTCCATGCGCGCGCCTTCCATGCCGCTCTGGGCGCGCGCCGCGCATACAAAGGCTTCCAGCGCCTCCGACGTTCCGGTCGCGTCATAAATCTCGATGACCTGCGCTTCAATATGGCGGGCGATCAGTTCGCGCGGACTGCCTTCCGCGATTTTACGCCCGCCGTCGACAATCATGATCCGGTCGCACAGGCGTTCGGCCTCGTCCATGAAATGCGTGGTCAACAGCAGGGTTTTACCGTTGCTCCGCAAGGTTTTCAGGCGTTCCCAAATCAGATGGCGGGCCTGCGGATCAAGGCCGGTGGTCGGTTCATCAAGAAACAGAATGTCAGGATCATTGACCAGCGCCCGCGCCAGCGTCAATCGCCGTTTCATGCCGCCGGAAAGGGCGTTGATGCGGGTGTCGCGCTTCGTTTCCAGGTTGGAAAATTGCAGCAGGCTGTCCATGCGCGCCGTCATTGCCTGCCTCGACAAACCAAAATAACGCCCGAACACGCGCAGGTTTTCACTGACCGTGAAATCCGGATCGAGATTGTCAAACTGCGGCACGACGCCCACCGAAGCATGGGCGGCCTGCGCCGCCTCCGGGATGCGATAGCCCGCCAGCGTGATCTCACCCGCGTCCGGCGCGGTCAGGCCGAGGCAAAGTTTCATGACTGTGGTCTTGCCCGCGCCATTGGGTCCCAACAGGCCGAAACAGTCGCCTTTTTCCAGCGTGAAAGAAAGATCCTCCACCACGGAAACGCCCGCATAGCGTTTGCTCAAGGCATGTACGGAAAGGGGCGCGTGGTTCATTTGCGCCAGGCGCGCAGGATGATGTCGCGGATGAGGGTAAGTCGCCGATGAAAAAAGTGATCCGCGCCCGGGATCACCACCACCGGCAGATTCTGCGGCTCGGCCCAGGTGAGAACATTGGCGAGCGGCACAAGCGTATCCGCCGCACCGTGGATGACGAGGGTATCGACAGGCACGGCTTCGGTAGCGTAAACGCGCGCGCCTTCGATGAACCCGGCGGCGACGCCGACCAGCGCCAGCCGCTCCGCCGCCCGTCCCGCGTCGCGCAGGCGGCGGGCAAGCCGGGTCTGGCAGTACGCGCCGAAGGAAAATCCGGCCAGCGCCACGGGCAAACGGCATTCCGGATCATCAAGCCGTCGGTGCGCGTCTTCCAGCGCCGCCAGGAGATCGTCCGTTTCGCCCACGCCTTCGTCATGTTCGCCTGCCGTCTTGCCGACGCCGCGAAAATTGGGACGCAAGGCGGCGTAACCCAGCGACAAAAAGGTTTTAGCGAGCGTGTGCACGACCTTGTTGGTGTTCGCGCCACCGCCGACCGGATGCGGATGCGCCACCAGCGCGACGCCGCGCAAGGGCGCGCCCGTCGGCATTTCCATAATCGCTTCGATATTGCCGACCGGGCCGGCAATATCAAGATGCGTTTCGACCTTGCTCATGCCAGCAAACGCTCGACACGCTCGCCACGCAATAGGCAGCGCTGGAGGATTTCTTCAATATCCTCCTGGTCGATGAAGGTATACCAGACGCCTTCCGGGTAAATGACCAGTGTCGGCCCCTGCGCGCAGCGCCCCAGACAACCCGCCCTGCTGACGCGGATATTGGCGGCGTCCAGTCCCAGTTCCTTGCCGCGTTTTTTGGCGAACGCAAAAAGCGCGTCGCCGCCTTGCGGATTACAGCAAGGCTGGCCTGTGGGACGTTGATTGGCGCAGAGGAACAGGTGTTTTTTAAAGTAACTCATGATTCACGTCACCGGACAGGAGAGATAAAAAACCGACCCGAAGGCCGGTTTTGTTCGGGACACAGGAAAAGCGCGCGACAGGACAAGCGCCTCAAATGTGTTCAAAATCCAACGGTTCGGCTTCCGGATCGCGCGTGGAAATGCCAAAGGAAAGCGCGCCTTTGCCGCGCAGGGCAAGGCTGTCCTTCCGCAAAAACACTTCCGGTTCGCCCGCAAAAGCAATAAACGTGCCGTTCGTGCTCAGATCCGCCAGCCAGTAATAGCCATCCCGCCGTTCCAGACGCGCATGTTGCCGGGAGGCGCGGTTATCGTTGATAGCGATGTCATTGTGATGTTCGCGTCCGATGGTCAGGTTGGGGGTTTTTTCGTCCAGAATCAGGGAGTGGTCGCCATAGCGCACCAGCAACCGGATGGGGCGGACAGGCGGCGTGGGTGGAATCGTCGCGGAACCGTCGGTCATGGCGGCCTGCGCCAGAAGACTGGTGGAGGTCAGCGTGGCGGGCAGATCGTCATCGCTTACGCGCGTCTCGCCGTTCAGGCTGTCATCATTTTCATGCCACAGCAATTGCATGACGCGGATAGGTTCGCTATTTTCGGCGAGCTTCAGTTTCTGTTTTTGATCCGTCACTTTCAGACCGACGCTGACCGCCACTTCCATCAACACCTGCCGACTGCAAAGAATCTGGTAGGGAAGCGACATTTCCAGCAGTTTGTCCACCTGCTGGTTGGCTTCCGCCTCATTTTCCGCCGACAGCACCGCCAGACGCAGACCGAGGCGAATGCCGGAGGTCGGCATCAACTCGGCAGTCCGGCGCTGCATTTCGATGGCGGCAAGACAGGCTTCCGCAGGCGAGTCGAACACAAAGGAAACCTGCCCGTTTTTGGCGGTTCCCGACAATCGTCCCCGAAACCCTTCCCCCGTGTTCTTGACACGGTTGAGACAACGCTCAAGCGCGTGTCCGGCTTCCTTCAGCCCCACGCGCACCACCAAGGATGGATTCTCTCCAATTTCACCGCGAACGATGGTAATCACCACAAATCCTTCAAGAAAAAAGGGAATGCCTGAAACACCAAGAAGGCGCATCATAACAAACTTTGTCAATATATCGAAAGCCCTACTCGCTCAACCAGGGCAATCGCACGAACCCTTCTTGCCGCTACGCCTCCATGCCGAACAAGTGTGCGCGATAGAGATCAGAAGTTGCGGCGATGAGTCGTCGCACCTTGATGCCGCCTTTGCGCGGGATGGGATCGAGACGAATGAGATTGACCGTCATGTGC
>JAIRZG010000043.1 GCA_031267345.1 Zoogloeaceae bacterium | reverse complement strand
CAAAAAGCATCCGATACCTCCCAGCTTGCCATGCGCTTCATGCTCAACTGCCTCATCGTTATCCAACAACCGCAGCATGAACCATTCGGCAAAATAGCACAAGCTATTTACGGATAAGTCCTAAGACGCCAGCTGGCTCAGGCTCGCCTGACTCTGTTGTATCGCTCGACGCACTGCCTCTGTCGTGCGGGCGCAGCCGTGTAATACTTGTCCCATAACGCCTTCTTCCAACTGTTGGATAATTGTGCCATCAAATGCAGGGACTAAACGTCTAATGCGTTAGAACGGCAGTTTGCCGCGCAGATTGGCCAGGCCGCGCCAGCCGCGCCACAGACTCTGGCTCCAGCGCGCCAGACGCCAGATCAGGCGCAGGCGCGTGGGTCTGGCGAGCACCAGAAGCGCCGCCACGCCGCCTACCAGCACCGGATGTCGTTTGACCCAATCCCGACCGGCTTTCACCCTGTCCGCCAGCGTACAGGCTTGTTCCAGAACGGGCGCGTACTGCGTCAACGCGTGCCGCTGTCCGGCGCAACGCGCGCGCAGCAGACCGCGCTCTTCACGCAGTTCAAGCAGTCGGGGATTCATGTGGGGTTCCGGTCTCGCTGGCGGCGATCGGTTCGTCACGCAGACTGGCGATGTCGCGCTGCAATTCCGCCAGCGTCGCGGCAAACAACGGGCCGTGCCGCAAGCTGGCGCGGCATAGCCCGAGCAGGATGACCGCCAGCGCCAGAAATCCCAGACAGGTCGCGCCCAACAACAACAAACGGCTTTCCCAGAAGAGCAGCGTCAGAAACGCTACCAGCAACATCACGCCCACGCCCAGACAAAAGAGCGCCAAGATGCAAAAAGCAAAAATACGCACGAGACGGATTTTTTCTTCTTCCGCCTCGTTTGCGAGTAGCGCCAGGCGCGTCTGCCCGATTTCCAGCAGATCACGCAGCAGGCGTTTGAGCGTCTGGAAAAACCCCGGTTTATCGCGCATGAATCAGCGGCGACCGATCAGGACGCCCAACGTCACGCCCAGAAAGGCCGCCACCCCCACGGCTTTCCATGGTTCCTCATGCACAAAATCATCCGTTGCGCGCGCGCAGGCGCGGGTCTTGTCGACCAGCACCGCTTCCGCGTCTTCCAGACGCAGTCTGGCGTCTTTCAGGCGCGCTTCAATTTTTTGCCGCGCGCTCGCCACCTTCTCGCCTGCAATATCGGCGGTGCTCTTCAAAATATCTTCCGCGTCCGCAACCACAGCTTTCAGATCAGTGACCAGTTTGTCTTTGTTGGAGACAGGAACAGTTTGTGACATGGTGAAACCTCTTTGAATAAAAAACACAATGAACGATGAAACCCGAAAAACAGGTGGAAGGTTAACTTCTTACCCGCAGGAAAGCAATGCGTCCTTGCGGATGGCGTGTTTCTGCGAAGGGCAATGGCGGGTGTTGACAATTGCCGCAAAATTTTTCTGCCCCTGTCATCTTGATCAATAATGACGTCTTTGGGCGACTCGGAAAAACGACATGAACGCGCAGACAGCGACAGCGGACGGGGAAACCGTGTACGGTACGGAGGAGATTCTGGTCAGCCTCTGCGATTCGGTCAGCAAGGTGCTGGCGATGGCGACGCATGGACAGATTCGCTATTCCGGCATGGTGCAGCGCATCCACAAAACCTGTCTGAAGCCGGACATCGGCTGCTTCGTGCTGTTCGACGGCGGCTTTTCCGGCTTGGTGGTCCTCAATTTTTCCGCCGCCGCCGCGATGGAGCTTTATGAAAGCTACCTGCTCAGCATGGGCATGAGCAAGTCTGATCTGGCTGGCAGCCATACCTCGGATGAGGTCAGCAACGTCATGGGCGAACTGATGAACCAGATTGTCGGCGATTTCACCGGCAAGGTGGCGCGTGAATTGCAAACCCACATCACCCAGAATCAGCCCAAGATGCTGGCGCTCAACAAGCAGGTGATGCTGAGCGTCGACACCAATCTGGATCAGCCGGAGGCGCGGCGCGTCACCTTCTATACCGAACACAACAATATTTTTTATCTGGAACTGGCCATAGACCGCACTGAATTCATCCCCTTGCGCAAGGACGCGCCCGTCGAAGCGGAAGCCAGCGCCGACGATCTGTTCGCGCAAGCCGCCGACGCGGGCAACGGCAAGGCGGACGCCAGCGCGGGCAGCGCGCAGGAAGATTTGCTCAAATCCCTGGGCATGTGAAAAGAACGATTATTACAAAGGAGAATCACCATGCCATCCCTTCATTTCCACTGGCGCGTCCTGTGTTTGCTGGGCGTCTTGTCGTTGTCCGCCTGCGCCAAAGCTGATGAATTTCTGCCGCAACTGAATCTGGATTTGCGCGAGACCACGGTGTCGGGCATTTCTTCCGGCGCGTTCATGGCGGTGCAACTGGCGGTGGCGCATTCCAGCGCAATCAAGGGTGTGGCCTCAACCGCCGGCGGCCCTTATTTTTGCGCCGGAGAAGCCTCGTGGAACGGCGCGGCGGTTGGTAAAGCCATCGCCCGCTGTATGCAGGGCGATCCGGCTTTTGGCGTTGCGCCCATCACGCAGGAAGACATGGACATCATGCGTAACGCCACTGAAAGCTGGGCCGGACGCGGCCTGATTGATCCGGTGAGCGATCTGGCGCGACAAAAAGTCTGGATTTTCCACGGCTATAACGATGGCGTTGTCAAGGCTCCGGTCAGCGCCGCCGTGCAGACGTATTACCGCGCGTTCCTGGAAAATGACGGTCAGCTATTCTACAAACATGAACTGCCCGCCGCGCACGCGCAGATTTCCGCCAGTTGCAAGGCGAATACGGGTCAATGCAATGCCTGTTCGGAAACGGGCGGCAACTTCATCAATACCTGCATTGTCGGCAAGACTGCTTATGATGCCGCCGCTTCCGCCCTGCAATTCTTTTACGGCCCGCTGAAGCATACCGTCAGCAAGGATTTGAAGGGCGAAATCCTTGCCTTCAATCAGGCGTATTACACCCTGCTGGATGAGGAAGACGATGTTGCCCCCATTCGCGTCTCCATGGCCGATACCGGCTATCTCTACGTGCCGCCCGCCTGCAGGAACGGCGAGTCGTGCCGTTTGCATATCGCCTTCCACGGCTGTCAGCAGGGTGCGGAAAACATCGACCTGGCGTTTGTTAAGGGCGCGGGATTCAATGAATGGGCGGAAAAAAATCATCTTGTCATTCTCTACCCGCAAGCCGCCAGAACCTCTCTGGCATTGGCGGCAATCGGCTTGCAGCCACTGAATCCCAATGGATGCTGGGATTGGTGGGGCTATAACGACACGGGTGATAAAAAAGCCGGACATTACGCCACGCAACAGGGCGCGCAGATCGCCGCCGTCTGGCGCATGGCGCAAGCATTGGCAGCCAGCGCGGAACACGCGGACGATGAAGACGCGGCGGAAGGTGCGCCCGTAGCGATAGACGCCATCGCCGCGCCGTCCGCAGAAGAGGCGCCGCCGCCCGCAAGGCTGAAACAGACGCCGCAACTCAAAGTAGTGGATGTCAGTTCCGATCAGGTCATGCTGCTCTGGCCGACCGTGCCCAATGCCGTGCGTTACGCGCTGTATCGCGTGGAAGCGCCGAAGCGCGCGCCGCGCAAAGCGAATACCGGGGAGGACGCGCAACTGTTGTACGCGGTGGAAGGCGCGGATATTCCTTTTGTGAGTTTCGTGGATCACGGCTTGCAGGAAAAAACCGCTTACCACTATCAAGTAGTCGCCATCGGCGCGGCGGAAAATGACGAACGCGCTTCCGCCATCCTTTCCGCCACTACCGCCGCGCAGGAACCCGCCTGTGATCCGTATTTTTCCATGCAGGGCGGCAAACCGGTAACGCGGGACGGAGCCGTCACCACCGCCGTCTGTCCGTCAGGGAAATGACTGTCAGGGATTGGGCGCGCGGGCTTTCGGTCCGCGCGTCCGGCGCCCGCCAATCCATAATCCTCTGATTTGATTCCTCTCTCCGTAAAACAATCCGGAAAATGTTGCGGTGCGGCAGAAACTTGCGTTGGGTGTTGTTTACAAAGTAATATCCGGGACTTTCCACGTTGGGCGAACCCGTCGGGGACGTGCATTCATACAGACAGACGGAGCGTAACGCCATGTCCGAAACCTTCAAAAATTCAGATCAAATTGCTGCCTGGGAAGCCGCCGCCTTGAAACAGGCCAAAGGCGGGGCGCTGGAAAACCTCAACTGGCAGACGCCAGAGGGATTGACGGTCAAACCCTTGTATACGCGGCAGGATGTCGCGGCGCTGGAACACGCCGACACCCTGCCGGGGTTCGCGCCCTATCTGCGCGGGCCGCAGCCAACCATGTACGCGGTCAAGCCGTGGACGATTCGCCAGTACGCCGGATTTTCCACTGCCGAGGCCTCGAACGCCTTTTATCGCAAGGCGCTGGCGGCGGGCGGTCAGGGCGTTTCCGTGGCCTTCGATCTGGCGACGCACCGGGGCTATGACTCCGACAATCCGCGCGTGTTGGGCGATGTGGGCAAGGCGGGCGTGGCGATTGATTCTGTCGAGGACATGAAAATTCTGTTCGACGGCATTCCGCTCGAAAAAATTTCCGTTTCCATGACCATGAATGGCGCGGTGCTGCCCATTCTTGCGGGCTACATCGTCGCGGCGGAAGAACAGGGCGTGGCGCAGGCGCAGCTTTCCGGCACCATCCAGAATGACATCCTCAAGGAATTCATGGTGCGGAACACCTATATTTATCCGCCCAAGCCGTCGATGAAAATCATCGCCGACATTTTCGCCTACACGGCGGCGAACATGCCGAAGTTCAATTCCATTTCCATTTCCGGCTACCACATTCAGGAAGCGGGCGCGAATCAGGCGATTGAACTCGCCTTTACCCTTGCCGATGGCATGGAGTATGTGCGAATCGGCGTGGCCTCCGGCATGGATGTGGACGCCTTCGCCGGTCGCCTGTCCTTCTTTTGGGGCGTGGGGATGAATTTTTATCTCGAAATCGCCAAGATGCGGGCGGCGCGGCTGCTCTGGCATCGCATCATGTCGGGCTTTGGCGCGCAGAACGCCAAATCCATGATGCTCAGAACCCACTGCCAGACCTCCGGCTGGTCGCTGACCGAGCAGGATCCGTACAACAACGTCGTTCGCACCACCATTGAGGCGATGGCGGCGGTATTCGGCGGTACGCAATCCCTGCACACCAACGCGCTGGACGAGGCGATTGCCCTGCCGACGGAATTTTCCGCGCGCATCGCCCGCAACACGCAACTGATTATTCAGGAAGAAACGCATATCTGTAATGTGGTCGATCCTTGGGCAGGCTCCTACATGATGGAAAAACTGACGCAGGACATGGCGGACAAGGCGTGGGGCATCATCGAAGAAATCGAGGCGATGGGCGGCATGACCAAGGCCGTGGAATCCGGCTGGGCGAAAATGCAGGTGGAAACCTGCTCCGCCGACAAGCAGGCGCGCATTGATTCCGGCAGGGACGTGATTGTCGGCGTCAATAAATACAAGCTCGCCAGGGAAGACGCGATTGACATTCTCGACATCGACAATCACGCGGTGCGCGAGGCGCAGATTGCCCGCTTGCAAAAAATCCGCGCCACGCGCGACACGGCAGCCGTGGAAGCGGCGCTCGCCGCCTTGACCCGCTGCGCAGATACAAGGGAAGGAAATCTGCTGGATTTGACGGTGAAGGCCGTGCGTTTGCGCGCCACGGTGGGCGAAGTGTCGGATGCGCTGGAAAAAGTATTCAACCGCTTTCGCGCCAACAACCAGACCATTTCCGGCGTCTATGGCGGTGTGGTGGAAGGCGAGGGCAATTGGGAGGGTTTGAAGGCGGAAGTAGCGGCTTTCGCCGAAACCGAAGGCCGCCGTCCGCGCATCATGATCGCCAAGCTGGGACAGGATGGTCACGATCGGGGCGCGAAGGTGGTGGCGACCGCCTATGCCGACCTGGGTTTTGACATTGATATGGGGCCGCTCTTCCAGACGCCGGAAGAAGCCGCGCGTCAGGCGGTGGAAAACGATGTTCATGCCGTGGGCGTATCTTCGCTTGCCGCCGGACACAAAACCCTGCTGCCCGCGTTGGTCAAAGCCCTGAAAGCCGAAGGCGCGGATGACATCGTGGTTTTCGCGGGCGGCGTGATTCCGGCGCAGGACTACGATTTTCTCTATGCGGCAGGCGCAAGAGCCATCTTCGGACCGGGTTCGCGCATCGAGGATTCGGCAAGAAAGGTGCTGGAAGAAATCCGGAAGGCCGGAGCGTAGAAAAACGGTATTTGTCAGGCATAGCGGCGGATCGATGAAGCGTGACCCGTTCTACGCCCGCTTATCAGGGGAATAAGAGCCTGTTCATGATCTTTTGAGCAGTAACGCCAAGAAAGCCATATGGATGAACTGCAAGCTGGTGTTGAGTTTGCGCTCGCAGTTCTTCCATAACCTTCGATGCTTCTCC
>JAIRZG010000036.1 GCA_031267345.1 Zoogloeaceae bacterium | reverse complement strand
CTCCTTTCTCATCCTGGGTCCGGGCTACGTGGGGGCGGTGTCCCTGGGCGCCGTCTGGGGCATCGTCGTCGGCGGCTCCGATCGCTTGCAGCAGATATTCATCCCCTTTGCCCGCGTTGTCGCGCCGGTGCCGCCGACGATCTACACGCCCTACGCCATCGCGCTGCTGCCGACGTTCAGGACTTCGGCCATCTTCATCGTGCTACTGGCCACCTTCTGGCCGGTATTCCTGAATGCCGTCGGGGGAACCCTCGCCGTGCCGGAACAGCACAGGGACAGCGCCAAGGCGCTCGGCCTCGGTCGCCTTGAATATCTTACGAAGGTCGCGTTTCCTTCCGCTCTCCCTTACATATTCAACGGAATGCACGTCGGCCTCGGCATGGCCTTCATCATGCTCACGGTGGCCGAGCTGTTCGGCTCGACGTCCGGCCTTGGCCGCTTCGTCCAGTATTATGCGGATTACGCCGATTTCCCGCGCATGGTGGCGGGCATCCTCTACACCGGACTCGTCACCTTTCTTTCCATGACCGCCTTGGGCTGGCTTCAGCGCAAGGTCATCTTCTGGCCGTACTGACACATTACCTGGAGATTTCACGATGAAAATCGGCTGCATCGGCGTCGGCAACATGGCCAGCGCCATCGTGCGGGGGATACTCGCCAACGGATTCGCCTCTGCCGGCGACATTGGCGCCCACGACAAGGACGAAGCGAAGCTACGCGCCTTCGCCGACGATACGGGGATCGATGCCCTGCCTTCCAACCGGGAAGTCGTCCTGCGCTCCGAAGCCATCCTGCTCGCGGTCAAGCCCAACGATCTTCCCGCGCTGCTTTCATCCATCGGCGGCGAAGTCCTGGCGAAAAAGCCGTTGCTCCTTTCCATCGCCACCGGCACGAGTCTCGCCTCGATCGGCGGGTGGCTGGGCGACGCCGCCGGCGCCGTTCCCGTCGTGCGCGTCATCCCCAACGTGAACGTGCAGGTCGGCGCGGGGCTGGCGGGCTATTGCCCGAATCAAGCCGTCAGCGAAGAGCAGACGGCGTGGGCGGAAGCGTTCTTTTCCTCCATCGGACTCGCCATTCGTATCGACGAAGACAAGTTCAGTGCTTTCCAGGCCGTGGGTTGCGCTTCGCCCGCGTGGACCTTTCTGTTCGTCCAGGGGCTGGCCCTGGGCGGCGTGAAGAAGGGGCTCTCCAAGCAGCAGGCCACGCTGGCCGCCGCCCAATCCGTCATGGGCAGCGCCAAACTGGTACTGGAATCCGGCCAACACCCCGCAGCGTTGGTCGATACGGTGTGCTCCCCTGGTGGAACGACCATCGTCGGCGTGTCTACCCTGGAAGAAGGCGGTTTTTCCGGCCTGCTCATCAAGGCGGTGGAAAACTGCCATGACCGCGACCAGGAAATCCTGGCGCAAAAATGAGTTTTTTCATGACGCGTCTGGCGGCCGGGGTCGGATGATTCCCGATGCAAAACCTTCCTTCCTTCCGTCACATAACGGATCGACGAACATAGAGTTCTTGTATGAAAACGCGCGAGGATTATGCCAATCAGTTTTACATCGACGACCATGCGGTGCTGTTCGCCCTGCTGATCAAGCAGGCCGTTCTCTTGGGTGAAAAGGGCATGGACGCCGCAGTGAAAGGCGTCATCCTGTACGGAAAGGAACGCGGTTTGCGCATGGCCATGCGTTGCGTAGCGGACGGCAAGCCCCTGACTCTGCGGAATTATCTCAACTATGGGGAATGGGTGGATGACAGAAAATGGTCTGACTTTCGCCCCGCGGCTTTCAACCCGTTCGTCATGGAAGCGTTCAAGTGCGGTTGGTGTTCCAGTTGGCAAAAGTACGGTCTTCTGGAATATGGCAGGGTTTTTTGTCAATGGATCGATCCTTCGCTGGTCAAAGGATTCAATCCCGAGGCGAATTTCTCGATGGGAGATACGCTGAGCGGCGGTGGCGAAAGGTGCCGGTTCAATTTCCACGATGCGACGTTCGCCGGCCCCGAAGACTTTCAAAGCGATGCCGCGGAACGCACGATGGCCCTCGCGCAACGGGCCAGGGATTTTCTCTATCAAACCGGCCACGTTCTCTCCGCCATGCGCCGCAATTTTTCGCTGGAACTGGGACTCATCACCGGCACACGGCTGACGGACGCCGCGCTCAAGGAATACGCCGCCCTTTTCGGGCGGGAAAAAATGGACGTCCTGCTGGAGGAATCCAGGCAGGATTATCTGCGTGTTTAGCGTGAAAGATAATGGAGCCGCGGGAAGGGCGGGTTTCAAACCCGCCCTTCTCGCGCGATGACCGCGAAAGAACGTCTTTCATCCTTGCGGGATGGCGCCCGGCGCCATGAACGTTAGGATCACGCCTGGTTTTTTGCAGGCGAATGAAATAGCTCAGCGCGCCTCGTGCCTATCCCTGCGGCAAGACCGCGGGGTATTACGGCACGAAAACGGCGCACATCGCCAAAAGCAAACCCAAAGTGTTCCCCGCGCCAAGAGCGCGGGGAATTACAAGTTAAAGGGGAATGGCTATAGCTGTGCTTCTTCGGATTGATTCCAATCATGGAGGAGGAGTTTGCGTAGCCTGGACAAGCGCAGCCAGTCCGGGAGTCGAACCCTCCGGCGCGAAGCGCCGCAAGCCAGAGCCTTCCTCGGAGAGGAGGCTTGATCTTGCCTCCCTCGTCAAGGGAGGTGTCACGCGGCTTTCGCCGTGTGACGGAGGGAATCAGTGTGGAGAGAGGGCGAGGAATGACGCTCGCTGTCTAAAGTCACGGCCGTCACTCCTTCCGGCTCGCCGAAGGCGAACCTTCCTCAAGAGGAAGGCTGAAGGCTCTCTCTTGCGGCGCTTCGCGCCGGGGGTTCGACTCCCGGACGATGCAAGTTGATTGGAATCAATCCAACGGTCATGGCGCTCGTCGCCACCCCGGATGATGAAAGAGCAAGGGTTTTCGTGGGGGGAGGGCGGTTCGTAGGGGCGACCGCCCTCGGTCGCCCGTCTCATGGAGCGAGGGATGCGGGCGACCGAAGGCGGTCGCCCCTACGAATCCCCCCTGCGGCAGAAAAGCCCGTTGCCCGATTTCGAACACATCGTGGATGAACCGCCGCGGATAGGATAAATGTCGCTCTTTCACGCTAAATCTCGTCTTTCGCCGCCAGCGAATTCTTTGGTGCGCTCTTCTCCCACATCATCAAGGGTCTTCATGCGCTCTTCGTAGGTACGGGGGGGAAGGCCGGGGGCGCCCTCCCGACGGGCGCGGCCCATATCGAACATGCTGATTGTGGCGAGAGCCTTGATTCTATGATCGATCTGCGCCGCGCTGACGGCATAGCTGCCGCCCCCGCACATGCCAAGCACACCGATACGGTTGGGGGCAACGAGAGCGTAATTGCTTAGAAAGTCCACGGCCGCGCTGAAGTCTTCAACGCGGATTTCGGGCACTTCAATGTGCCGGGGTTGTCCGCCGCTGTCACCATAAAAAGAAGCATCAAACGCAAGCGCCACATAACCCAATTCGGCGAGTTTCTGCGCATGCAGCCCGGCTGTTTGCTCTTTCACGCCACCGAAAGGGTGCCCGACCACGATGCCCATGTGTTTTTTGGATCTATCGATGTTTTTAGGTACGTATAGGTCACCGGCCATATCGATGGAAATCCGGTTTTTAAAGGCAACCCTTTCCATGGTCACTTTATCGCTGGGGGCGGGAGGGGCAACGGCTACTGCCTCGGATGCGCCAAGGCCGGCTGCAGATACAAATATACCCATGAATAAACCTCCTATCATGTGTTTCATTTTCTGCTCCTTATGGCGTGTAAAAATTTGTCATTTCCGCTTGCGGGCAACGACGCCGATATGCGGCAGAGTATATGTTCGGCAGCTTTGGAACAAGAAACAAATCTGCCTATTTCCTGCCTGATTCTCTCACGAGGCTAGTTTTACGGAGCATTATGCGGTATAAATACACACTTCCCCTGCAATGATGCCGCCATCGCGGAAATC
>JAIRZG010000201.1 GCA_031267345.1 Zoogloeaceae bacterium | reverse complement strand
GCGGGGCTAAAAGCTTCCACTCTGCTTCCGTCAGATCGCTTGGGTACATCCTCTTCTCCAGAGCATCTGTAATGACCTGCTACTGCATTTCTCGTGACAATTTTTAAAACAGATTCTTACTATACCTTTGGCATGGTTCAGATCGCTTCCGGCACAGGGGAAATTTTCATTGTTGATGTCGTAAAAGACGAAATCATCTTCCGACGGTTGGTTGAAAAACCCGGGGGTCGGTAATTTTCCTGTTTAAAAAAAACGCTGAATCCGTCAAAATTCGTCATTCCCTTGATAAACGGAAATGACGATGATTCAGAGTTTCCAAGGGAAGGCGGCATGAGTTCCATCCATGATTTTTCCCGCACGGCGTGGACGGAAAAGCGCGCGGGGGGTTACGCCGCGTCTTTCCGCGCTTGACCCATGCCCGGATGCAAAGGATACTCCCCCTTCCCGCCCGCGAACCGGATGGTCGGGCAAGCCCAACATTCATCCGGCGCATACACCCATACACCACAAGGAATTTACGGATGACAGGGAAATCCACCCTCATTTACACCCTCACGGATGAAGCGCCGCTGCTGGCGACCAGCGCGTTTTTGCCCATCGCGCGCGCCTTCACCGCGTCTGCCGACATCCACCTCCAAACCGCCGACATTTCCGTTGCCGCCCGCGTGCTGGCGGAATTTCCCGACCATCTGGACGCCGCCCAGCGCCGTCCCGACACCTTGTCCGAACTCGGCAAAAAGACGCTGCAAGCTGACGCCAATATCATCAAGCTCCCCAACATCAGCGCCTCGCTCACGCAGTTGCTCGCCTGTATCCGGGAATTGCAGGCCAAAGGCTTCAAGCTCCCCGATTACCCGGAAGACCCGCAGACGGAAGCGGAAAAAAACATTCGCGCGCGTTACGCCCGCTGCCTGGGTTCCGCCGTGAATCCGGTGCTGCGCGAAGGCAATTCCGACCGACGCGCGCCGCTGGCGGTCAAGAATTACGCGCGCAAAAATCCGCATTCCATGAGCAAATGGCGCATGGCCTCGCGCACCCACGCAGCCTACATGCGGGCAGGCGATTTTTACCACGGCGAACAATCCCTGACCCTGGACAAGGCGAGAACGGTGAAAATGGAACTCGTCGCCAGCAGCGGTCAAACCCGCACGCTGAAACCCGAAGTCGCGCTGCTGGCGGGCGAAATCATTGATTCCATGTTCATGAGCAAAAAGGCGCTGTGCGCGTTTTATGAAGAACAGATGGAAGACGCGCGGGAAGCCGGAATATTGTTCTCGCTGCACGTCAAGGCGACGATGATGAAAGTCTCGCATCCCATTGTCTTCGGTCATTGCGTCAGAACCTATTACCGGGACGCTTTCGCCAAACACGGCGAGCGTTTCAAGGAACTGGGCGTCGATGTCAATAACGGCATGGGCGTCCTGTATGACAAAATCGCCGCCCTGCCGGAAAACGAACGCGCGGAAATCACGCGCGATCTCGAAGCCTGTCACGCCGGACGCCCGCAACTGGCGATGGTGGATTCCGCCAAAGGCATTACCAACTTTCATTCGCCCAACGACGTGATTGTCGACGCCTCCGTTCCGGCGCTGATTCGCGCCGGCGGCAAAATGTGGGACGCGGCGGGCGAACAGCAGGATTGCAAGGTGGTGATGCCGGAATCCACCTTTGCCCGCATTTATCAGGAAGTCATCAATTTTTGCAAGACCAACGGCGCGTTCGACCCGCGCAGCATGGGCACTGTGCCCAATGTCGGCCTGATGGCGCAACAGGCGGAAGAATACGGCTCGCATGACAAAACCTTTGAAATCCCCGAAGACGGCGTGGCGCGCATCGTTGATTCGGCTACGGGTGAAGTCCTGCTTTCCCAAAAGGTCGAAGCGGGCGACATCTGGCGCATGTGTCAAGTGAAGGACGCGCCCATCCGCGACTGGGTGAAGCTTGCCGTCACCCGCGCGAAAAATTCCGGCATGACCGCCGTATTCTGGCTCGACCCTTACCGTCCGCATGAAGCCGAACTGATCAAAAAGGTGGAACGCTACCTGCAAGAACACGATACGCGTGGCCTCGACATCCGCGTCATGAGCCAGGTTCGCGCCATGCGCTTTACGCTGGAGCGCGTCATTCGCGGGCTGGACACCATTTCCGTAACCGGCAACATCCTGCGCGATTACCTCACCGATCTGTTCCCGATCATGGAACTGGGCACTTCCGCCAAAATGCTTTCCATCGTTCCCCTGATGGCGGGCGGCGGCATGTATGAAACCGGCGCGGGCGGTTCCGCGCCCAAACATGTGCGGCAATTGCTGGAAGAAAACCACCTGCGTTGGGATTCGCTGGGCGAATTCCTGGCGCTGGCGGCCTCGTTGGAGGATATGGGACAAAAAACCGGCAACGCGCGCGCTGCCCTGCTGGCGAAAACGCTGGACGCGGCAACCGGCAAACTGCTGGAGGAACGCAAATCGCCTTCGCCGAAAACCGGCGAACTCGATAATCGGGGCAGCCAGTTTTATCTCGCCCGCTTCTGGGCGGAAGCCCTCGCCACGCAAAAAGAAGACGCCGAACTCGCCGCCCACTTCGCGCCGCTGGCGCAAACGCTCGCCGCCAACGAAACACGAATCATCGCGGAAATGAACGCCGCGCAAGGCAAACCCGCAGATATCGGCGGCTATTATCTGGCGGATAGCGACAAGCTGAAAGCGGTGATGCGCCCAAGCGCGACGTTCAACGCCGCCTTGCGCGCGCTGCGCGGGTAGCCGGGACAGACTTTCGCAAAGGAACGGCTATGCGCGATTTTTTTACATCCCCGGCGCAACAGGCGGAAAACGCCGGGCAATATCGGTTTATCCGGAGAGTGCGCCCATGGGAAACCCGTTGCTCATCGCGGCGGGCGGTATGGCGCTTCTTTTTCCGATGATGGTGCTGACGTTTTCATTGATGCTCGACATCGGCATGGCCGGATCTGGAATGCTGCTGTTGATTTGTTTGCGCTTTTTATGGTCGCCTTGGTTGTTGTTCTGTATCACAGGTTGTCTGTTGTTTTTTTATCTGCGCCGTCAAAGCATCGTCATCGATCAGGAAGGCATCGCCTTCCATCATTTTTTGTTTTACGGTCGCGCGCCGCGTTATGCCTGGTCGGAATTTGTCCAGATACGCCACATGACCCGCGTTATTGAAGCGATTAAGAAAAGGCCATTGGAGTATCTCGTTTTTATTGATCGCTACGGCAACAGTTTTCGTATCCAGATTTTATCCGCAGCGCAAAAGGCGCGCATTTCCGGACAAAAGAACCGTCTGAAACGTTATTTTTTAAAAATGTTCTCTGATGAAAATTTGTTCTTTGCTGGCGACGGACATCCGCTTTCCTTGCAGGAGGCTATCGAAGTATTCTATCCTCCGATTACGCCGCTCGATGAAGAAGAAAAGAAGAAAATACCGGTCTTCTGCTTTGTTGGCGCGGGCTGGAGTGTCGACCTCACGGCGCGTTGCAGGCAAGTATGCACCCTTGCTGCGTTCATACTGTTGCTGGCGCTGGTTTTATTCTGGCTTGCGGCGGAATTTCTGCCGCTGGACATCTGGGAATACCTGTTCCGCAAACTCATTTTCTGGCTGGCGGGCGCTCTGGCGTTTGCGTTGGCATGGCGTTATTTGCGCGCGGAAAAAAGCCGGGAAAGCGCGTGGCTTTCCTCCGGCCTGATTGCCGCCGTTGCCGTGCTGCTGATGATGACGCTGACAACCTTGCTTCCGGCATGGTTCGGGAAAGCGGATAACGAAACGTTTCGTCTGGAAGAAAACAATAGCCTCCAGCAGACATGGCGTTCCACCGTTTTCCCTCATGCGTCTTTTCAAATACGCTCGGATCGGCGATACCGCAAATATGACAAACTCGAAACCGAGCTTGAACTTCCCCTCTATCGTTTGCCCGGATTGCAATCCATTTCCGGAGATACGTTAAAAAGTTTGCACAAGGAATAAAACAGGAGGACTGAAGCAACCGTTATCCCTGTGCTTCCGTTATATATCCTTTACTGAATATTTCCCACCATATGCCTTCAATCTCTTTTGTGCTCAAGCCGACTATGCTTTTCCCATACACGCGCAGCGCGATCTTCACCGTGGCTTCAATATCTTTGTAGCCCACCCATTGCAAGGCATTCCATATCTCCGGATTTTTATCCTTGTCCATGTTATAAAGCAAAGCACCTCCTTTGATTTTCCAGCCCATAAGGCGTATGCCACTACGCGGTTTATCTTGTTCGCCGACCGGTGGGCCATAGTCCTTGCGCAGTTTATCCAGCATGACTTGATGGTTTCCCCAGGGAATATCTATCTTGAAGTTGGCCAACTGCGCGCCCTTGAAGAAAAAGGCCATCTGACTGGCTTCAATGCCATTGAAAGACGCCAGTTTTGCAGAGCAGACGCGATTTCCAAGAGGAAAACCGGGTTCCGTGTCCATACACCGCAATCCAATATCGGGAAGGGATTGTTTGACTTCATTTTCGCCCATATTGGAGGAAAACCGGTTCAAATCAATAGACTTCTGGAACAGTCCTTGATCGAACGCAATAAAAACCGCGACGGCAAGAAATAATAAAACAGCAATGAATTTTGGGCTTTTCATGAGGAGTGGATTGGCGTTTAATCCAAAATGAGTTGAAGAGGCCGGAAATCATATCCTGTTCCATATATTTATGTCAAACAAGCATATGCGCTGGATGTTTTGCAAGGACTTCCACGCTGTATAATTTGACCGCCACACGACCAGGCGTGACCGTATGACGTGGCGCGTAACACTGGATAACCCACCCAAAGGAGCCACATCATGACCGCAGCCAATGACGCTATACTTGAACTTGCCTTTCGCAAGGCGCGCAGTTTCAACTGCTTTTTTGCCGACAAACCGGTTAGCGACGCCACCCTGCGCGAACTCTACGACCTCCTGAAATGGGGGCCGACCGCCGTCAATGGACAACCAGGGCGTTACCTGTTCATTCGCAGTCCGGAAGCAAAAGCGCGGCTCGCGCCGACCGCGATGGCGGGCAATCAGGCCAGAATCCAGGCCGCGCCGCTGACGGTCATCGTCGCCAGCGACCCGCGCTTTTACGAACATCTGCCTACACAAACGCCCGCGCTGGCTTCCATGCGCGATTTTTTTGCGGGCGACAACAAGCTGGCGCAGGATACCGCCCTTTACAGCAGCGCCCTGCAAGCGGGCTACCTGATTATCGCCGCCCGTCTGCTGGGTCTGGACGCCGGTCCCATGTCCGGCTTCGACGCCGCCGCCGTCAACGCGGAATTCTTCGCCGATACCGGCTGGCAAGCGCATCTGCTGGTCAACCTGGGCTACGGCGACCCGGAAGGCAACTACCCGCGCAACCCACGCCTGGAATTCGACGCGGTTGCGAAAATCCTTTGACCGCCTTTGTGGGCGGCAATTGCGCCTGCGTCGCGAGGATGATGGTTCAGGCGGGGCAGGTTTTCATTTCGGATGAGGCTTTGCGCCGTCCGGCGCGGTCGCCGTGCGCAAGGATTGTAGCTGCGCGCGCAATGCCGCGTTGCCGCCAGCGATTTGAGGAAGGGAAGCCTCGCGACCGGAGGCGGCTTCTTCGGCGGCGATGCGGTTTGCCGCCTGTTCAAAGGCGGCTTCGATGGAACGGGTTTGCGGCAGCGCCTCGGCAAAATAGGCGCGACCGAATTCGGTAAGCGCATTTTCGTCGCCGCAGCCATAAGAGCTTCGATCTGCGGCGGCGGCGGTGATCACCAGCGTATTCTCATCCTGCAAGGCGGGAATAAAGCCGCCCGAATAACAGGCGGAAATGACCAGCACGCGCCGCTCTATGCCCGCATCATCCAATGTCTGACGCAGCGTTTGCGGGGAAATGTCGGTGAAGCTGAAGGGCCAGAAGGCCAGCGACAGGCGAAAATCGCGCGAGCCGTGCGAAGTGAGAAAAAGAAACAGCACATCCTCCGCGCCATTCATCTGTTCGCCCATGCGCTTTACGGCCTGACGCAGCGATTCCGCGTTGGCCATCGGGTAGGTTTGCGCCGTGCTCGCGTGATTGACCAGAATCAGGGAATGCCCTTCGGTTGCGAAAAGTTCGTTCATAACCCTTTCGACAAACTGCGTCTCGCGCAAAAAAACTTCCTGATCCTCACCGCCCAGCCCGATGAAAAAAAGTTCCGGCCTGCCTTTTACGCCCGCCCGCACCTGCGCCAGACTTTCCGTCAATAGGCGCGACTGACCGTAGAGCACCCGCTCATTGACTTCGACATAGAGTGCTTCCCGGTCGCGCGCCGCGTACCACAATTCAGGCGGGCGATAGTGCGCCAAAATCGCGCTCATGCCCGCAAACGCAAAGACGAGCAGCGCAAAACCACGATACAGGGGACGCGCTTCCCGATGCGGGAACTGAAACACGCAGGCGATGAGCAGCCAGATGAGGGGCAATCCCAGAACATAAGGGAAAATCCCGGATTCCGTCGACAACCCCAAAACACGCCACAATTCGGCAAGTCCGGCGCTTTCGCTCCACGCATAGGCCCAGGGCAGACAGAGCAACAACAGACAGAGCGCGTACAGAAGACGCAGGGCATCGACCGCCGCGCCGCCCAGAATCCGCGCCCCGCACGCCAGCAAGGCCACATAGGCGAAAGTCAGCAGCAACAGGCGCAAACTCCAATAGCCCGTATCCACATTTACGCTGCCGAAAGGCCCGTACTGCGCTATTTGCGCGCTCAAGGTGAAGAGGCCAAACAGAAGCAGGCAGAGCAGGAATTTGTAGGCGTCTGGCGTCAAGGTTCCAGCGGGCGGAGCGCGAAAACAGAGCATACGCCCCACCTGCCGCAAGTCGGCAAAAAAGGACGAGGAGACCGACGCATCCGCACCCCCCTCCACATCCGCGCCACGCGCCACTTCTTCTGTCTTCTGTCCTCTGTCTTCTGTCTTCTGTCCTCCGTCTTCCGTCTTCTGATCCCCGTCTTCCGTCTTCTGCTCTCCGATTTGCATTCCTTCCCGCAAGGCATCCATAAACGCCTGCCGCGCGGCAGCGTCGGCAAAGGCGTTGTCCGGGATCGGCATGACCATCGGAATGGGTGTCAGGACAATCGCCAACCAGCCGCGCTGCGGCAGCAGATCGCGCGCCTCCCGCCAAGAATAGCGGGATTCGCTGATCGCGGTGCGCACGCAAAGTCCAGCATCATCCAGCGTCAGGGTACAGCGCCGATAATGCGCTACGCTTTTTTTGAGCAACATATGTTGATTAGAAAGCAGCGCGGTAAAAACCAGATACACGAGCAAGACAAACATCAGCGCGGCGGGCATTGACGTCATGTACCCTACCAGCGCAACGCAAAGCAGCAAGAAAACCGCCCAGCGCCAAGGTCGCTGCCACCAGCCGATTTTTTTATACAACAGACGCGCGGCAAGCCGCTGCGCCGACCCCATCAATCCGGCACTGATTTCGTATTCAAGGGTATAGGTCATGGATGCGTCTGCGCGTCGCGTTTCAATCCAATCCGGGCAGCTTCGCCAGCGAGCGTTCCACCGCTTCCGCCGGATAGTCGAAATCTTCCAGACTACCCGCGAAGTAGCGTTCAAACGCGCTCATGTCAAAATGTCCGTGTCCGGTCAGATTGAAGAGAATGACCTTGGGTTCGCCGGTGCGTTTGCATTCCAGCGCGGCGTCGATGGCGCTGCGGATGGCGTGGCAGGATTCGGGCGCGGGGATAATGCCTTCGCTGCGCGCAAACCGCACCCCCGCCTCAAAGGTCGCCAGCTGCGCCACCGCCGAGGCTTCAATCAAACCCGCGTGATACAGCTGTGAAAGCAACTGCGACGCGCCATGATAGCGCAAGCCTCCGGCATGAATGCCCGCCGGAACGAAATCGTGACCCAAGGTGTACATCTTCATCAGCGGCGTAAAGCCGGAAGCGTCACCGAAATCGTAGGTGTAGCGTCCTTTGGTCAGACTGGGGCAGGAAGTCGGCTCCACCGCGATGCAACGCAGCCGTTCCGCCCGCTTGTCACCCGCCGCGCGATCCGCCAGAAAAGGAAACGCCATGCCGCCGAAACTGGAGCCGCCGCCGCAGGGCGCAATCACAATGTCGGGGTAAAGGCCGATTTTGTCGAACTGCTTTTTGGCTTCCAGTCCGATAATGCTCTGGTGCAGCACCACATGATTCAGCACCGACCCCAGGCTGTAATTGGTATCGGCGCGACCGGCGGCTTCTTCCACCGCTTCGGAAATGGCAATACCCAGCGATCCAGGATTTTCCGGATCGGCGCTCAGCCATTTGCGCCCAGTTTCGGTTCGGGCGGACGGACTGGGAAACACTTCCGCGCCCCAGGTTTGCATCATCAGGCGACGGTAAGGCTTTTGTTCGTAGCTCACCTTGACCATGTAAATCCGCACTGCAAGGCCGAACATCTGTCCGGCCAGCGCGATGGACGATCCCCACTGCCCCGCGCCCGTCTCGGTCGTCAGCCGCTTGATGCCCGCCGCGCGGTTGTAATACGCCTGCGGCACGGCGGAATTCGGCTTGTGCGACCCGGCGGGCGAGACGCCCTCATACTTGAAAAAAAGTTTCGCGGGCGTCCCCAGCATTTCTTCCAGCCGCACGGCGCGCACTAGCGGACTGGGACGCCACAGCCGATAAATCTCGCGCACTTCGTTGGGAATTTCAATCCAGCGTTCAACGCTCATTTCCTGCTCGATGATGGCGGGCGGAAAAATCGCCGCCAGGTGCGCCGTCGTCGCGGGCGTCCCGTCCGGCAAAAGCGGCGGAGCCAACGGTGAAGGCAGGTCGGCAGCGATGTTGTACCAATGCGTCGGGATTTCGTGCGCTTCAAGTTGGATGCGGGTGGATTCCATGATGCGTTTTCTCGCGGGAAAAGCGCGATTATCCGCGCAGGAAGCGGGTTTTGACAATCGCAAAAGTATCCTGTCTTCTCCCGTCGCGCGTCATACGGGTGTCACAAACCGCCACTAAAGTGGCGTTTCCACTTTCAACACAGGAGCACAAAAATGCAAATCAGAAAACTACAACTTTTCCGCACCGCTTCGCTGGTGGCCTGCATTGCAACAGGCGCGGTTTCCGGCGCGGCCTGGGGAGAAACGGACGTGACCGGCGCCGGGGCGAGTTTTCCGGCGCCGCTTTACACCAAATGGGCGGCGGAATACAACAAGGTGACAGGACACCGGATCAACTATCAGTCGGTAGGTTCCAGCGCAGGATTAAAGCAGATCGAGGCCAAGACCGTGGATTTTGGCGCTTCCGACGCGCCGCTTGCCGACACGGTCTTGAAGGAAAAAGGTCTGCTCCAGTTTCCAACCGTAATCGGCGGCATCGTGCCCATCGTGAATCTGAAAGGAATTGCGCCCGGTCAGATCAAGTTCGACGGGCAGGTGTTGGGCGACATCTATCTGGGCAAGATCACCCATTGGAATGATCCCGCCATCGTAGCGATGAATCCCGGAATCGCCCTGCCAACGACCGCCATTGCCGTTGTCCGGCGCGCCGATGGTTCGGGCACCAGTTTTGGCTTTACGCATTATCTGAGCCGGGTCAACGCCGAATGGAAGGCGAAAGTCGGCGAAGGCACTTCGGTCAACTGGCCGGTCGGCGTTGGCGGCAAGGGAAATGAAGGCGTAGCGGCATTTGTAGGCCGCCTGCCGGATTCCATCGGTTATGTCGAATACGCCTACGCCGAAAAAAACAGGATGACCTATGTGCAACTCAAAAATAGCGCGGGTAATTTCGTTCTGCCGTCGGAGGCAAGTTTCCGGGCTGCCGCCGCAGGCGCGGATTGGAAGACGAGTTTCCACCAGATTCTCACCAACCAGCCCGGCGCGCAATCCTGGCCGATCACGTCCGCGACTTTCATCATGATGCACAAGACGCAGGAAAACCCTGTCCAGGCCGCCGCCGCGCTCGACTTTTTCGCCTGGGCATATAAAAACGGCGACAAATCGGCTTCCGATCTGGATTACGTGCCCATGCCGCAGGAAGTCAAGGAGATCATCATCCAGTCCTGGCGGGAAATCAGGGATACATCCGGCAAACCGGTGAGAAAACCGTGACCCGCCGCATCATGGCCTGAAAAGGCTTCCTGTCGCTTTCCCCGCAAAGGCGCGTCTGGCAATGATTCCAGACGCGCCTTTCCAATTTGTCCTGAACCGATCGACGGATGTCCCTTTGGGACTGGAAACGGTCATTCCCCTTGAAGCTTCCGCTCATTTCCGCGCACACTTGTCCGCGCAGTCCTGCAGACATTCCTTTTCCCCGCGCGGAAGAAAAAACCGAAGCTGTCATCATTTCGTCACAAATCCGGCGCAAAGTGCGTCTCCTGTTCAATCACAAGAGACATGGCAGTGAAATCGGCAATGACCTCCGGGGCTGCGCATCTTTTTCGGGTAAGCCTCCTCCATGACAGATAGACCTTCGCTATCGTCCGCTTCGGGTCGGGAGCGGCGTGTTTCCCTCTTCTCCAACGCCTTTTCCGACCAGATCTTCGGCGTGGCGACGCGCGGCGCGGCCTTGCTCACGCTGGCGCTGTTACTGGGCATCATCCTCTCGCTCGTCATCGGCGCGTGGCCTGCCATTGATCGCTATGGCCTGGGGTTCCTGACCCACAACGTCTGGGATCCCGTACAGGAAAATTTCGGTGGCATGGTCATGATCTACGGGACGCTGGCAACTTCGGGCATCGCGCTCCTGATCGCCGTGCCGGTGAGTTTCGGCATCGCGCTTTTCCTGACGGAACTTTCGCCTGCCTGGTTGAAACGTCCGCTGGGGACGGTCATTGAATTGCTGGCGGCGGTGCCTTCCATCGTGTATGGCATGTGGGGACTGATGGTGTTTGGGCCCGTGCTGGCGCGTTACGTGCAACAACCCCTGCAATCCTGGCTGGGCGACGCGCCGATCTTCGGGGCGCTGGTTTCCGGCCTGCCGGTGGGCATCGGTATCCTGCCCGCCGGAATCATTCTTTCCATCATGATCATTCCCTTCATCGCCTCGGTCATGCGCGACGTGTTTGAAGTCACGCCGCCGCTTTTGAAGGAATCGGCCTATGGATTGGGCGCGACTACCTGGGAGGTGATCTGGAAGATCGTGCTCCCCTACACCAGGGTGGGCGTACTGGGCGGCATCATGCTGGGACTGGGGCGCGCGCTGGGAGAAACGATGGCGGTCACATTCGTAATCGGCAACACCAACCAGCTGCGCTCGCCCTCGCTTTTCGAGGCCGCCAACAGCATCACTTCCACGCTTGCCAACGAGTTTGCCGAAGCTGCGCCCGGAATGCATCAGGCGGCGCTCATCTACCTGGGGCTTATTTTGTTTTTAATTACCTTCGTGGTGCTGGTCTTTTCCCGGCTGCTCCTGCTGCGGCTGCAAAAAAACGAGGGGGCGCGTGTATGAAAATCCAGTCCAATTTCCCCGCGAATCCGAAAGTTTCCATGAACCGTGAGGCTCGGGCGGCATTTTTTGTCCGCCGCAAATGGATAAACCGGGCAGCGCTCACCCTCTCGCTGATCGCCATGATTTTCGGCGTCTTCTGGCTCATGTGGATTCTATGGGAAACGCTCTGGCTTGGATTTGGAGGCATGAACCTCGCGCTCTTCACGGAAAACACGCCACCGCCCAATGACGCGGGTGGGCTGGCCAACGCGCTCTTCGGCTCCTTTTTGATGGTGGCCCTGGCGACTTTCATCGGTACGCCAATTGGCGTACTGTCCGGCATCTGTCTTGCCGAATATCATCCGCGCGGCCCGCTGGCGGTGACGGTGCGCTTCATCAACGATCTGTTGCTTTCCGCGCCTTCCATCATCATCGGACTTTTCGTCTATGCAATCGTCGTCATCCATTTCCGGAAGTTTTCCGGATGGGCAGGAGCAGTGGCGCTGTCGCTCATTGTGATCCCTGTCGTCATCCGCACGACCGAAAACATGCTTGCGCTGATTCCGTCGAGTCTGCGTGAAGCGGCTTACGCGCTGGGCGCGCCGAAGTGGAAGGTGATCATCCATGTCACATTGAACGCGGCGCGGGCGGGCGTCGTGACCGGCATCCTGCTCGCCGTGGCGCGCATTTCCGGCGAAACTGCGCCCCTCCTCTTTACCGCACTGAATAACCAATTCTGGACGAACAACCTTTCCGGACCCACCGCCAACCTGCCCGTAACCATCTTCCAGTTCGCCATGAGTCCTTATGAAAACTGGCGGCAACTGGCGTGGGCTGGCGTTTTCCTGATTACGCTCGCCGTACTGGGGCTCAACATCCTGGCGCGGCTATTGTCCCGTCGCAAATGACCATCATGACCACTATCACGACCAATACACAAACGAACGGCCTGCCACCCGTCAAGATGTCCGTGCGGGACCTGAATTTCTATTACGGCAAATTTCACGCGCTGAAAAACATCCACCTCGATATTCCGGCCAACCGCGTCACGGCCTTCATCGGCCCATCGGGGTGCGGCAAGTCTACGCTTTTGCGCACTTTCAACCGGATGTACGAGCTGTATCCCGATCAACGCGCGGAAGGGGAGATTCTGGTAGACGGCGAAAACCTGCTGACCTCAAAACAAGACGTTGCGCTGATTCGCGCCCGCATCGGCATGGTATTCCAGAAGCCGACGCCATTTCCGATGTCGATTTTCGACAACATCGCTTTCGGCGTGAAGCTCTTTGAAAAACTCTCCCTGATCGATCTCGAGGAACGGGTGGAGTGGGCGCTGAAAAAAGCCGCCCTCTGGGAAGAAGTCAAGGACAAGCTCCACCAGAGCGGCGCCAGCCTTTCCGGAGGGCAGCAGCAGCGGCTTTGCATCGCGCGCGGGATCGCCATCCGACCAGAACTCATGTTGTTCGACGAACCCTGTTCGGCGCTGGATCCGATTTCCACCGCCCGCATCGAGGAATTGATCGCGGAACTGAAAAAAGATTACACAGTCGTCATCGTCACCCACAACATGCAGCAAGCAGCGCGTTGCAGTGACTATACGGCTTATATGTATCTGGGCGATCTCGTGGAATTCGGCGAAACCGAACAGATGTTCCTGAAGCCCAGCTGTCCGGCGACCGAAGATTACATCACCGGTCGTTTCGGCTGATTTGGAGACGCACACATGCAGAACAAACATCTTTCCTCCCAGTTTGACGGCGATTTGAGCCAGGCCTGCGCCCAACTGCTGGAAATGGGGGGACTGGTCGAAATGCAGATCCGGCGCGCCGTTGCGATCCTGGCGCAAGCCTCCCTGTCGCTCGCGGAAGAGATTTTCACGACCGAGATCCGGGTGGACGCCCTGGAAGTCGCCATTGATCATACCTTGAGTTCCGTCATCGCGCGGCGCCAGCCCGCCGCCCGTGATCTGCGTCTGCTGCTCGCCATTTCCAAGATCACGACCAATCTGGAACGCGCTGGCGACGAAGCGAAAAAAATCGCGCGCAAGATAAAATTCATTGTCGGCAACGACAACCACGCTGCCCGTACAATGCCCATCGGCGATCTGCGGCTGGCTTCCAACCTGGCCGCCGACCTCATTCACCGGGCGCTGGACGCCTTCGCCCGTCTGGACATGCAGGCCGCCATCGCCATCCTGAAGGAAGACGATCTGATCGACCGGGAATTTCAGGGCTTCGTCCACAAACTTGTCGCCTATATGATGGAAGACCCCCGCGTTATCGGCGCCGGCCTCGACCTGCTGTTCATCGCCAAAGCCGTGGAGCGTATCGGCGATCACGCCAAAAACATCGCTGAATACGTCATTTACATCATCTGGGGCGCGGATGTGCGTCACCGCCCGCTGGCGGAAATCGAAGCCGCTTTACAGGGAAATCCGGCAAATCCGCCGGAAAACTTGTCATGAACCACGCTTATACGCCGCGACCGCGCGTTCTGGTCGTCGAAGACCAACCCGACATCCTCGAACTGCTCCTGATCAACCTGCGTCACGGCGGCTTTCTGCCTGTCGCCGCTGAAGACGGTCGCGCGGCCCAGCGGGAACTGAACGTCATCCTGCCCGATCTCATCTTGCTCGACTGGGTGCTGCCCGGCGGACAAAGCGGCCTGGAATTGGCGCGTCAGTGGCGTAGCGCGCCGCGCACACAAAATGTGCCCATCATCATGCTCACCGCCCGCAGCGAAGAAAGAGACAAGGTGGCGGGACTGGAAGGCGGCGCGGACGATTACATCACCAAGCCTTTTTCCAACCGCGAACTTATGGCGCGCATCCATGCCCTGCTGCGCCGCCGCGCCCCCGAGCAGCTCGCCGATTGCGTCAGCGTCGGGCCGCTGACCCTGGACGCCGGACAGGCGCGCGCCAGTTGTCACGACCGGGAGATCAAGATCGGCCCCACCGAATTCCGCCTGCTGCACTACCTGATGAAACATCCCGAACAACTCATGAGCCGCAGCCAACTGCTTGATCGTATCTGGGGCGATCATGTGTTCATCGAGGAACGCACCGTGGACGTGTGCGTCAAGCGCCTGCGCCAAGCGCTGGGCGACGCCGGACAACTGATCGAAACCGTGCGCTCGGGCGGCTACCGCCTGAGAAAACCGGCGCCGTGAATCGTCTCTTTATCCCCATCCTCTGTATCTTTGCCAGCGCCAGCGTCGTCGGCCTCGTCTGGGATACACCCCTTGTCGCCACCTTGAGCACGCTTGGCGGCGGCGCACTGGGGTTACTGGGTTGGCTGCTCCTGGACAACTGGCGCGCAACCCTGCTGCTTGCCTGGCTGCGTCGCCTGCAAAACGCGCCCAACACGCCATTGCCGCCACAACTTTCCGGCGTCTGGCGCATGACGGCGGAACGCCTGTTACGCCTGTTCCGCCAGCAACGCCAACAGGAGAACCGGCTCTCCCTCCGCCTGGAAAACATCAGGGACGCCCTGCACGCCTCGCCCAACGGCGTCATCATGCTGAACGGCGCGGGGCGTATCCGATGGTTGAACCGATCCGCCTGCCAACACTTCGGTCTGGACGGAAAGCGCGACATCGCGCAGACAGTCACGCATCTTTTGCGCGATCCGCTCCTTGTCGCCTATTACACGCAGCGCGATTTTACGCACGGCATTACGCTGGACAGTCCCCTCGCCACGATTGCGCGCCCCCTGCGTCTGGCTGTGCACATTTACCCCTACAGCAAAAAATGCCTGCTGATTCTTTCGCGGGATATCACCGTCATCGAACAGGGTGAGGCCATACGGCGCGATTTCGTCGCCAATGTCTCGCATGAACTGCGCACACCGCTCACCGTGCTGGCGGGCTTCATCGAAACCCTGCAAACCCTGCCACTCATCGAAGATGAGCGCTGTGACTACCTTGCGCGCATGGCGCGTCATGCCGCGCGTATGCAGAATCTGGTCGGCGACCTGCTCGCGCTTTCCCGCCTGGAAGCGAATCCTCCACCCGACCTTGAGCGATGGACGCCGATCAAAACGCTACTTGCCGCCTGCGCCGCCGAAGCCTATGCCCTCGCCGCCGTCACTGCGAAAACCAAAGGGTCGGCGCAACATAAACTCATTTTTCCCGCCGAAGCAGAACTGGATGCCGAAATCGCCGGTAGCGCGGACGAACTGCAAAGCGCCTTCATCAACCTGGTCAGCAACGCCATCCTTTACACCCCATCCGGCGGACACATCGAAATCTGCTGGACGCCGACGCCAGACGGTGGCGCGACCTTCGCCGTACAGGACAGCGGCCCCGGCATCGCCCCCGAACACATCCTCCGGCTCACCGAGCGTTTTTATCGCGTGGATTCCAGCCGATCACGCGAAAGCGGCGGCACCGGCCTTGGGCTTTCCATTGTCAAACATGTCCTGCAACGTCACGACGCCAAACTGAAAATCGACAGTACGCTTGGCGCGGGCGCGTGTTTCACGGCGGTGTTTCCGGCAGAGCGGGTTCGCCGGATATAGAGCGTCGCGCAAATATTCGCGTACAACAGTTCCGGCGTCGCCGCCACCTCGGCCAGAACGCGAAACAGGCCAATCGACAATTCCACACGCGGCATGACCGTCTGCGCCTGCGCCCACATCGAGGCACCCAGCGCGAACAGGAAAAGGAA
>JAIRZG010000198.1 GCA_031267345.1 Zoogloeaceae bacterium | reverse complement strand
AGAAGATTGAAAGCGCTCAAGGGCTTGACTCCTTACGAATTTATCTGCAAGGCATGGACAAATGAGCAGGAACGGTTTAAAATCGATCCAACCTAGCACATCGTGGGACTAAACATCTAGAGTGGGCGCGTACCGGAGCATACGGTGTATCGGGTCATCCTCCTCATGGATGCGCAAGGGTGAACGGGGATTTTCTTTATTGCGGCGCGTCCGCGCCAGTAGCTTTACTGTCTTCCGTCCTCTGATCCTCAATCGCCGTGAGCGCCGCTGCCGCGCCTAAAAGGAGTTGGTAGGTGACGTGGGCGCTCAGGCTGGTGCGTCCCGGATTGATTTCCACCGTGGGAATGCCCGCCTGCATCGCCTGTATCACTGGCTGCGCGATGTAGGGGAAAACGCTGGTCGTGCCGATAGAGAACACCAGATCAAACCCGATGTCCAGCGCCGTCCGCAAACGTCCCAGTTCCGCCTCCGGCAGCATCTCGCCAAACAGCACGACTTCCGGGCGCATCACCTTGCCGCACTGCGGACAGGCGGGCGGCAGGGCGCGTCCGGCAAGGTCTGGCGCCGCCTCGCGTAACCCGCAGTGCATACAACGCAGACGATGCAGATCACCGTGGATTTCCACCACATTTTCACTGCCCGCCGCGCGATGCAGACCATCCACATTCTGGGTCAGCACCATGACGTAAGGAAGCTCGCGCTCCCATTGCGCCAGTAGTTTGTGCGCGGCGTTGGGGCCGGCGTGGCGGCAGTTTTCCTCAATCTGCGCCATGTATTTCCAGGTAATCTCCGGTCGCCGCAGCAGCATTTCGCCGGACAGGGCTTCTTCAATGGGCATTCCTTCCGCCGTCAAATCGTTTTCATACAGGCCGCCCAATCCCCGATAGGTCGGCAAGCCGGAATCTGCGGAAATGCCCGCGCCGGTAATAAACAGCACCCGTCCGGCGCGATTCAGCAAGGCGGCGATTTCCCGCGCGGCGGAGCGGCGGGTTTCATCAGACAGGGCGGACATGGGCTTCTCCGGCAAAAACAACAGTATAAATCAGCCCGCAACATGCGCCGCCGTCTGACCGATGATGACCAGCGCGGGCGGCTGGATGTTTTCGGCGCGCGCGCATTCCGGCAGGGTAGCCAGCGTACAACGCCACAAACGCGCCTCCGGCAAGGTGGCCTTGTAAATCAGCGCGGCGGGCGTTTCCGCAGACAGGCCGTGGGCGACGAGTTGCGCGCGGATGTGTTCCAGTCGGGCAATGCCCATATAAAACACCAGGGTTTGAGCGGGACGCGCCAGACTGTCCCAGTCTTCTTCCGAATCCACGTCCGGCGCGGCGTCCCGCGCTTTTTTGTGACCGCTGAGAAACACGCAACGCGGCGCGTATTCGCGGTGCGTCAGCGACAGATGAAACGCCGCGCTCGCGCCCAGCGCGGCCGTGATGCCGGGAACCACGATAAAGGGAATGCCCGCTCGGCGCAACGCCGCCATCTCCTCGCCGCCGCGCCCGAACATCAGCGGGTCGCCGCCTTTCAGACGCACCACGCGCCTGCCCGCCCGCGCGTGCCAGCAGAGCAGACGACAGATTTCATCCTGCGGCAGGGTGTGACGCGCGCGGGTTTTGCCCACGTCAATCCGTTCGGCGCTTGCCGGAATCAGGGCGAGCACTTGTGGGCCGACCAGATGATCATGGAGCAACACATCGGCGGACTGAATGCAGCGTAGCGCCTTGAGGGTCAAAAGCTCCGGATCGCCCGGTCCCGCGCCGACCAGGGCAACACTGCCGGGCAAAACGGGCGCGTTGCCTTGTTCATGCGGCGCGGTATTCATCCTCTTCCCCGGCAAAATCGGCGGACGCTTCCCAAAGAATATGGCTTTCCCTTTTACTTCTGGCGGTGCGCGCGAGCATATCCAGCAAAGGCCAGGCGCGCTGGGCAGCGCCGATGCGCGGCACGGGCGGCTTCTCCGCTTCTGCTTCCTCCGGGTCGGGTTTGGGCGCGGGCAGCGTTTTGAGATAGCGCTCAATCGCCGCAATGGCGGCAGGCATTTCCGCCCGGGTAATGACGCCGCGGGCGGTGCAGGCTTTGCCCATCGCCTTGAGAAAAGGGCGGGCAACCTCGGCAAACATCAGCATCGTGCCGGATTCGCTGGAAGTAAAAGTGACAAGCATGGCGTTTTTATCGCTCGCGGCTGCGTAAAAAATGGTAAGTGTAGCTTGAAGGCAAGCTTGCCATAATGCGAAAATCACACTTTGCCATCATCACCACGTCAAACGAAAGTAAACGATGAATGCCTATAGCAATTCGGCGCCGCAGGTTGCGGACGAACTGGAACAACTGGTTTTGCGCGAAATTGTCCTGCGGGTGCGCAGCAATATGCCGACCCGCGTACTGGATTTGCGTTGCGGCGAAGGACGGCGTTCGGTGAGCATGGCGGAACTGGGCGCGACGGTGTTGGCTGCCGACGCGCCTGAATTGTCCAACCCGGTAAAAAACCGGGCGTTGGCGGCGAGTGTGGGCGATAGCGTTCAATTCACGCCGATAAAAACCCTGCCCGAAGATTTGCCGCCAGGCCCCTTTGACCTTGCCTTTTGTCATCACGGCATTTCCTTTTTGCCCTACGCCGCCGCGCATCAAACCCTGCACGCCGCGCTCAAATCCTTGCGTATCGGCGGCAAACTGTTCATTTCCGCCTACGGTTTGCATTCGGCGCTGGGCGAAAATTACGCGGACGCCAGCGCGCCCATCGAACGACGCTTTTGCAAGCTGACGCTCGCGCTCGCCAAAAGCTACAACATTCCCGACCCCGTCTGCCTGTATTCCGAGCGCAATCTGGTCACGCTGCTCTTTGAAATCGGCGGCAGCGTTCTCCGGAGTTTCACCACCACCCACGGCACAATCAAGGCGGTCGCCGTAAGACTATAGCGACCAAAAGTAAAAACCTGCTTTTGGTCGGTTCATCTTGCGCTACGAAGCCAGGCTTTGCCTGGTGTTTTTGGCGGACTGATCCCGGCGTAAAGAAGCAGCCTTTTACTTTGCGACGAGCACTCCCCGCATTTTCTGCAACGCCTTGACTTCAATCTGGCGGATGCGTTCGGCGGATACCTGGAATTCCGCCGCCAGTTCGTGCAGGGTGGCGGCTTCTTCGCCATCGGCGGGGAGCCAGCGAGCTTCGATGATGCGGCGGCTGCGCGCGTCCAGATCTTTCAGTGCGCAGCGCAGCCCCTCATCCTGTAGACGGGCGTAAGCACGGTCTTCGATCACGCAGGTTGGTTCGTAGCGCGAATCCACCAGATAATCAATGGGCGCGAAGCTTTCCTCGCCATCGTCCATCTGCCCTTCCAGCGCCAGATCGCGCGCGCCCATGCGGCCTTCCATTTCGCGCACTTCTTCCGGCTTGACACCCAGTTTTTCGGCTATCTGCGTCGTCTGCACCGAAGACAGACTGGCCTTGTGCGTCAGGCTGTTTTTCAGGCTCCGCAGATTGAAAAACAGCTTGCGCTGCGCCTTGGTCGTCGCCACCTTGACCAGACGCCAGTTCTTCAAAATGTATTCGTGAATCTCGGCCTTGATCCAGTGCAGGGCAAATGACACCAGCCGTACGCCACGCGCCGGATCAAAACGTTTGACCGCCTTCATCAGGCCGACATTGCCTTCCTGAATCAGGTCGGCATGAGGCAAGCCATAGCCCAGATAACCACGCGCCACCGAAATGACCAGACGCAGATGCGACAACACCAACTGCCGCGCCGCATCCAGATCACCCGCCTCGTGGAACTGGCGCGCCAGATGGCGTTCTTCTTCTTCCGTCAATAAAGGTGCGCGCTGCGCCGCCTGAATATAAGCGTCAATACTGCCTACCGCCGAAGGCATGGGCAAAGTCAAGGCATGAGTCATGAGGGGTCTCCTGTGCTAAAAACGGTCAGGCGCAAGACAGCTTCTACACACGCGCCATCCCGATCAAAATCTCGCCTATTTTAGCACTCGTCTCATGAGAGTGCTAACAGGGGTATGGGCGCGAAAGTTTATGAAAATGTAACGCGGCGGGCAAAAAAACTTCCGTAACCAACACGTCTTTTGCCCGATGGCTGAAGCGGGAACGCCTTGCCCAAAGGTGGGGAGAAAAGAGGACGTCGGGCAAGGCTGCTTCGGCGCGACGATACAGCGGCGTACGGGTGTCCAGAGGGCAGAATTCCAGCGGGCCGCGCCAGATACGGGGATCGGCAAACAGCACCGCGCCCAGAGAGCGGGATTGCAGCGCCGCGAAACTCCGATCAAACGGATGCTGCGGATGACAGGGCATGACGCTGTGCGCGAAGACGACTGGTTCGCCATCGCAACACAGCAACACTTCCCGCGTCCAGACCTTTTCTCCGGCGCGCGCCTTCAGGCAGGATATTTCGTCGCGCAAAACCGGCGCGGCGCGTTGATACAGACAACGCACGGAAAATTCACCAGCGGCGCGTCGCAAACGCAAGGTGAGCGATCCGCGCTCCTGCAACAAGGAACGCAACGCGCCCGCCTCATCGCCGACGTGCGGATGCCAATGCAGTAGCGCGCGGCTCATCGGGCGCTGTTCGCGTTCAGATACGCGTTCAGTCCCGATACTTTCGCGCCGGATGCGATGCCCTTTTCGGCAAACCAGCCCCGATTCATTTCCAGCGCGAAGCGGGCGGGCGCGTCGGCGCAATGGTTGTTTTCGCTTTGCGGCTGCATGTTGCGAATGTTGATAATCCGTCCTTCCGCGTCCAGAAACGCCACGGAGAGCGGAATGAAAGTGTTTTTCATCCACATGCAATGCCGTTCGGCGCGAGGAAAAACAAACAACATGCCTTCATGCGCTGCCATGTTGCGCCGCTGCATCAAACCGACGCCGCGTTGCTCCGGCGTCGCCGCCACCTCGGCCAGAACGCGAAACAGGCCAATCGACAATTCCACACGCGGCATGACCGTCTGCGCCTGCGCCCACATCGAGGCACCCAGCGCGAACAGGAAAAGGAA
>JAIRZG010000132.1 GCA_031267345.1 Zoogloeaceae bacterium | reverse complement strand
CAAGATCATCGAACGCGCCCAACCGGAGATGAACGCGCCCTTTGAAGGCGACAGAACGCTTGCCGATGTGCTGATGGCCCCCACCCGCGTTTACGTCAAACCCGTGCTGGCGTTGCTGGAAAAAGTGACGGTCAAGGGCATGGCGCATATCACGGGTGGTGGTCTGTTGGAAAACGTGCCGCGCGTGTTGCCGGAAAACACGGTTGCCGTGCTGGAAAAATCCGCCTGGTCGCGCCCGCCGCTCTTCGACTGGTTGCAACAGGAAGGGCAGGTGGCGGAAGAAGAAATGCACCGCGTTTTCAACTGCGGCATCGGCATGGTGGTCATTGTCGCCAGAGAAGACGCCGACGCCGCGCAATCTTTGTTGCAACAAAACGGCGAGACGGTCTGGCGCATCGGTCGGATTGCGGCGCGGCAAGGCAAGGAAGCGCAGACGCGGGTGGCATGAACCGAGGGGATTTACGCAGAATCCGGCGTTATGTCTTCCCCCAAATCCCCCCACAAATTTTGCAGCGCCGCCAATATCGCGACGCCTGCGGTTTCGGTGCGCAGGATTCTGGAACCCAGACGTAGCGGGATGAATCCGGCTTCGCGCGCGGCGGCGATTTCCGTTGCGTCCAGACCGCCCTCCGCGCCGATCAGCGCGGTGACTTCCCGCGCGGCGTTTTCTGTCTTCGCCAGCGCCGACAACCCCGTTTCGGCTTCGGGCGTAAAAACCAGTTTCAACCCCGGTAGCGTTCGGGCTTCCTGCGTCAGCCAGTTTCCCAGCGGTTTTATGGGACGAATCTCCATTGGGCGGTTGCGACCGCATTGTTCACAGGCGGCGAGCGCCACGGTGCGCCAATGGCTTTCGCGCTTTTGCTGGCGTTCGCCGGAAAGCCGCGTCACGCTACGCCGACTGGCAAGCGGCTGAAAAACCCGCGCGCCCAGTTCCACCGCTTTCTGCACGCTGAAATCCATCTTGTCCGCCGCCTGCGCCGCTTGCGCCAGGGTAACGCGAAGCGGCGACTCGCGCTCGATATCCTGCCATGCGCCCAGACGCGCGCGCGCTTTTGTCTTGCCGATAATTTCCAGCCGCGCCGGATATTCGCCGCCTCTGCCGTCAAACAGCGTTACCGCCGCTCCCGACGGCAGACGCAAGACCTGCGCGGCATGGCGGGCGACGGCTTCCGGCAGATCGAGTTCCATACCGGAAACCAGCGGCAGGTCACAGAAAAATCTTGGCGTATTCATCGGATGCTATTATCGACGCTCCTGTGTCAGATGTCAGGGGTCAGGGATCTGCAAAACCCTGAAATTTATCCGCTTGCCCTTTACCTGAGCTTGATACGCGAACAGACTTTATTTGGATGGATGCCAACATGGTTGCCTTGACGACTCCCGTTTGTGATTTTGGCTGGATCGCGCCGGATTTTTCCCTGTCCGGCGTGGATGGTCGCCCGTACAATCTCGCTGCCGCCAGCGGCCCGCAGGGGGTGCTGGTGATGTTCATCTGCAATCACTGCCCTTACGTGCAGGCGATTCTGCCGCGACTGGTGGAAGACTGCCGCCAGTTGCAAACCCTGGGACTGGGCGCGATCGCCATCATGAGCAACGATACCGACGCCTACCCCGATGACGCCCTGCCGCACATGCGGGCGCTGGCGACACGTCTGGACTTTCCCTTTCCCTATGTGCTGGACGCCACGCAATCCGTCGCCCGCGCTTACGGCGCGGTGTGCACCCCGGATTTCTTTGGCTTCAACGCCCGCCACGAACTGCAATACCGGGGACGCTTTGACGCTTCCGGCGCAAAAGCCGACCCCAACGCCCGCCGCGAATTATTGACTGCCATGACTCAAATCGCCCAAACCGGCCTGGGCCCGAAAGAACAAACCGCCTCCATCGGCTGTTCGTTGAAATGGCGCGCCTGATTTTTCTGATTCCTGGTGCCTGACCTCTGATGCCCGACCTGCACCCCCCCCGACTTGCCGTAGAGCGTATCCTGAAAGACACCGCCGAACGCGAGATTCTGCCGCGTTTTCTCAAGGTGAATGGCGAGATGAAGGCGGATGGCTCCGCCTTTTCCGCCGCCGACATCGCCGCGCAGGAAAGCCTGATTCGCGCCCTTGCCCGACTCGCCGACCTGCCGATGATCGGCGAGGAAATGCCAATGAAAACGCAGGAAGCCGCGTGGGCACAGGGGTTTGCGGAGGGCGTCTGGGTGATGGATCCCATTGACGGCAGCACCAATTTTCTTACCGGCTTGCCGCAATTTGCCGTTTCCGTGGCGCTGATGCGCCAGGGGCGTCCGGTGCTGGGCGTCTCCTATCTGCCGCTGATGCGGGAAATGTTTTCCGCAAGTTTGGGCGGCGGCGTCTGGCTGAATGGCGAAAAGCTGCCGCCCATCCCTGCCGACGCCGCCCACAAGGCGGTCGCCGACACGGTGGCCTGCATTGATTTCAAACGCCTGCCGCCGCAGTTGTCGCTGGCGATTGTGCATGACGCGCCCATTTATTCGCAGCGCAATTTTGGTTCTTCCGTGCTCGACTGGTGCTACCTTGCCGCCGGACGCGTAGACGCCATCACGCACGGCAGCGAGCGCCTCTGGGATTACGCGGCGGGCTGGCTGATGACGGAAGAAATGGGCGGTTGTGTCACCACCTTCGAGACGGATGACTTCGCCGCCGCCTCCCCCTGGAAACGCTCGATCATCGCCGCCCGCGACCCGGAACTGTTCCGCCTCTGGCGCGACTGGCTCCGGCAACAGATGGCGGAAATCCGGACGCGCTAAACGACGCGACGGTGACGACCGCGCTCCGGCCTGTGATAGAATCCATGCTCTTTCGGCGTTGTCCGCAGCGTCAGGAAAATGAACCGGAAGCGTGGCAGAGCGGTTGAATGCACCGGTCTTGAAAACCGGCAATGGGTGACCATTCGTGAGTTCGAATCTCACCGCTTCCGCCAAAGGTTTTCTGTCC
>JAIRZG010000256.1 GCA_031267345.1 Zoogloeaceae bacterium | reverse complement strand
GCCGCTGCCGCCAGGTCAGCCGATCGGCAAAAGCGGCGCGGGGCCGAGCCGGGAAGGCGACGATGATTTTGCCGGTCTGCGCGAACGCCAACCCGCTGATTCGCCCCGCCATATCGCCTGGAAAGCCGCCGCCCGCGATGGCGGCGAAAAACCGCTGCTGATCAAACTTTTTTCCGGCGGCGCGCAAGCTGAATTGTGGCTGGACTGGTCGCTGTTGAACGCCGACGCGGAAACGCGCGTCTCTTTACTTGCCGGTTGGGTCATCCGCGCCGAAGAAGCCGGATACGCCTACGGCCTCAAACTGCCGGGCGTCCAGTTCGCTCCGGCGCGCGGCGCGGCGCACCGTCATCGCTGCCTGGAAGCCCTGGCGCTCTACGTCAATCCGGATGCCTCCGCCAAGGGGATCGCATGAATATGTTTGTCATGAAAAAGCCGGGCGGCACCTGCTTGCCCACCCTCCCCTTCAAGGGGAGGGCCGGGGTGGGGACGGGGTTCAAGGGACGAAAGGCAGAAGATCGTCATGCAGCGGGTGTAATGGAAGAACCCCATCACCACCCTGCCTATCCCCTTGAAGGGGAGGGAACCGGGGACTGCCCGGATACTTCCACGAGCGCGGCGGTGATATGAGTTTCCGGACAAATTTCCGGCGACGGAAAAAAATCGCCCTGCCCGCCGCCTCCCCATACCTCGCGCATGTCCACCTACCCTGGCTGGGCACGGCGACGTTGACCACTGCCTTGCCGCATATTTATCATTTGCCGATCTGGCTGGCGGCTTCGATTGTGGCGTTGTTCCTCTACAGCGCCACGCAATGGCGGCGCGGCTATCGCGTCACGCCCGCCTGGATTCGGGTCGTGCTGGCGCTGGCTGTCTGCGTGGGCGTCGCCTTTCAATACGGCTTCACTCCGGGACGCGATTCCGGCATCGCCATGTTGTCGGTTCTGGCGAGCATGAAGCTCATGGAACTCAAAAGCCGCCGCGACAGCGTAGTGTTGCTCATGCTCTGCCACTTTTTGCTGCTCACCCATTATTTTTACAGCCAGAACCTGCTGACCGGCCTCTGGCTCATGTTCAGCGTCCTGATGGTCACGGCGGCGCTGCTGCACATTCATACGGACGCGCGCATTTCCATCCGCCCCCTGCTCACCCGCGCCGCGCGTCTGATCCTGCAAGCCCTGCCTTTCATGCTCGCGCTCTACCTGCTTTTTCCGCGCGTCAGCGGCCCCTTGTGGGGAATGCCGCAGGACGCCTACGGCGCGCGCACGGGATTGGGCAACAGCATGAGTCCCGGCAGCATCTCCCGACTGTACAACGATGACGCCATCGCTTTTCGCGTTCAGTTCGCCGATGTCGCACCGCCGCGCCGCCAGCTTTACTGGCGTGGGCCGGTCTTCAACCACTACGACGGGAGCGTCTGGCGCAACAACAATTTTTCCCTGGAAGCGCCCGCGCTGGAAAAACGCGGTCAGCCCCTGCGTTATGTCATGACGCTGGAAGCGCACCAGCGCAACTGGCTGCTGCCGCTGGAAATGCCCGATCCGGCGGCAATCGACCTGGAAAGCCGGATGGGCGCCAACGGCGTTCTGTGGAGCGTGCAGCCCATCCTCACCCGCACCCGCGTGGAAATGCTGTCCTATCCGGATTACCGTCTGGAAATGGAACTTTCCCCAACCCGGAAAATCGACAACCTGCAACTGCCGGAAGACTACAATCCGCGCACACTGGCGCTGGCGCGAAGCTGGCGCGACGAAACCCATGATGCCCGACAACTGGCGGCGCGCGCCTTCAACCATTTTCAGCGGGAAAATTTTTTCTACACGCTGGATCCGCCGCTTTCCGGTGCGAACGCCGTCGATGATTTCCTGTTCAACACCCGCCTGGGCTTTTGCGAGCACTACGCCGCCGCCTTCGTCACGCTCATGCGCGCGGCAGGTGTTCCGGCGCGGGTTGTGACGGGGTATCTGGGCGGCGAACTCAATCCGGTCGACGGCTTTCTCGTCGTGCGTCAATCCGCCGCCCACGCCTGGGCGGAAATCTGGGTGGCGGGCGAAGGCTGGCGGCGCATCGACCCAACCGCCGCCATCCCGGAAGATCGCGTCGCCCCGGATGCCCGCGCCGCGCGTCTGATCACCGCGCCCGAATTCACCGGTCAGGCCGTCGACTGGCTGCAACAGGCGCGTTACCGCTGGGAGGCGCTCAACAACCGCTGGAATCAATGGGTGCTGGGCTACACGCCGGAACGCCAGCGCGAAACACTCGCCGCGCTGGGACTTTCCGACCCGAACCTGCGCCGCATCCTGCTGACGCTGGTCATGGTCATGAGCGCCCTTACCCTGATCTTCACGTTCTGGCTGCTTTGCCCGCGCCGCGCCAGAAGCGCCGATCCCGCCCTGCGCGTCTGGCAAAAGGCGCTGGACTGGCTGCAAAAAAACGGCGTCGCCACGCCGTGCTGGGAAACGCCGCTCATGCTGGCGCAACGCCTGCGCGCTGCCTACCCCGCCCTCCTGCCTCTCGCCCAACTCGTCTGCGCCGCCCGCTACGAAGGCCGGACGCCCAAAACCGCCAGTCTGCGACAAGCGTTGAACGCCCTCAAACAATCCGGGCGCATGGCGTAAGGACGCAAACAGGCGGAAGAGACAATCCTCCCTTCCCCTTCAAGGGGAAGGCCGGGGTGGGGATGGGGTGCTTCCGCTACGTTCGCCGCATAAACAGACTGGGCTGGATTCATTCGGATTTTCATGGTTTTGTCTTTGCATTCAAACCCTGCGCCTTACCCCATCCCCACCCCGGCCCTCCCCAAACCCTTGCCTCCTCTCCCACGAGGGGAGAGGGAGTGGGTGGAGGGAGGATGTCAGGAAGTTGCTTCAGAAACAGGATTGATGGATATATGTTGTGCATACAGCAGACCATGTGACGACAAATGCAATGGATCGCAAGCGTCCTGCGGGTGGAGACTTGTCTTTACGATGGTGCGTTTATTGCTATACCAGTTCATTTCATTGAGGAGGTTTTCAACATGTTGAGCCAGACCGCCCAAAATTTTCATCCTGAAGCGCTCAAGCTGTTCGATTCGTTCCTGCATGGACTGATTCCGCGCCGGGAATTTTTCGAGTCCGCCGAAAAGTACGCCATTACGGGCGCAAGGGCGGAAATTTTGCTGAACGCGCTGGCGGAAGCCCGCCAGGTTGAACTCCATGATCAGCGCATTCGATGTTGCTACATGGAATATCTATCGCCCAATGATTATGGCAGTGTGCGCGGACTGCTGGCGCAGCCGGCGAAAGTTGCGGGCAGACTGCCAACGGTGTTGGTTGTGCATGAAAATCGTGGCCTGGATCCTCGCATTGAAAACATCGCGCGTCGTCTGGCGTTGAACAATTTCATCGCGTTCGTTCCGGATGTCCTGGGCGGTTATTCTGACGATGAGGAGCAGACGCGCTTCCTGTTTTCCAGACTCGATCAAAAGAATATCCGCGAAGATTTCGTTGCGGCGGTCGATGTGCTCAGGCGTTTGCTCACAGGCAACGGCAAGGTTGGCATGGTGGGGTTTTGTCACGGCGGCAGGATTGCCAATTTTCTGGCGGCGCGCCGCCTTTTGGATGCGTCGTTGCTTCTGCGCTACGCCGAACACGACGAACGCATCAACGCGGGTTGGCCTGCTTACGTGCATTTTCTGGATACCTACCTGCGTATTCCGTCAGACGACAATTGACGAAAGGACGGTGGTTTTGCAGTCCTGTTGTTCTGGATGCAGTTTGCAACACGATTTGTTATAGACGAGTCTTTTCAAACGGAAATATGGATATTCCAGGATTTGAAAATCAGGCTTGTGTGTTGAATACCTGATTTAGCGATTTTTTTAAAAGCTATTTTCTGGTGAATCCGGATTTTTTCGCCTTTTTATAAAGGTGGCGCGTATGTTGCTATTTGCCATTTCCTTTCACTTTTTTGTGAGATCAAATGATGGCAAACAACAAACTTTCAAGGCGTTTATTCACAAATAAACCCGTCGATTTTTCGTTACGACAAAATCCGCCGAACGCGCATCCGGGTTTCCGCTTGCGCGCAGTCGCCGTTGCCATGGCGACAGGGCTGGCGGCGTTGGGGGCGTTCCCGTTATATGCGGCAGAGGATGCCAACGCGCTGGAAACGTTGCGCGCCGAAAATATCCAGCTCCGGCTGGAAAACGAGCAACTCCGGCAGCAAGCGGCGCAGCAGCCCGCTACAGATATAGCGAAGGATACGGCATAGAGGTACTAACCTTCTCATAAGTAAAGTCCTTAAATAATATATTGGCATTCTGGTTGCTGGAAGAAAGACTTGACCAGAGCGGGACATTTTTGGATGTGTCGTAAAGCACCCAGAATCTGCTT
>JAIRZG010000033.1 GCA_031267345.1 Zoogloeaceae bacterium | reverse complement strand
AACTGCCGCGTCAGGCCAAAATCACCGCCAAACCAGCGCAGCGCTGCCACACCGAGCAACGTAACCAGGGTGGCGAACAGGCATCCGTAAACCAGCAACTGGGTGAGCAGCACGCTGATCGGGCGCCGATGCGCCGTCTGATAGCCGACAGCGGTGTTGAGGCCACCGCAGGTGAGCGCCGCGATCAAGTCCGGCAGGGTATTCAGCAGGGCAAACAAACCCCGGTCGGCAGGGCCGAGCAGACGCGCGAGCAGGATGTTGCGCAGCAGACGGATGCCGGTCATCAACACGCGGGTGCCTACGCTCAATATCATATTCCAGAGATAGGAACCGCGTTTCATGCCCATGCGCCCCGAAACAAGGACCAGGCAAGTTGCGTCGGCCGACCGCTGATGACGTAACCGACATTGATGCGCGGCAATGCCATAGACATACTGTCGGCGCCGATCAGCCCAAGCTGCGAACTCAGCGCATAACGATAGCCAAAGGCGGCGACCGCGTGGCGCACCCGGTCATCGTGATCGCCGTTGGGATAACAATATACGGACAGGGGATGACGACAATGCGTACGCAACGCAGTATGCGAGCGCGTTAATTCGGCTTCCAGATGGGCGTCATCGAGTCGGGTGAGAATCGAGTGACTGGCGCCGTGCGGGCCGAAACGCGCCAGACCGGAATTTTCCAGCGCCCGCACCTGCGCCCAATCCAGGGTGCTTGCAGACGGGGGCGCAGGCAACAGGGCCGTGATGGCCTCCAGTTTTTCCGCCGGTAGTCTGGTCAATGTTTGCAGGTAACGGGCAATGGCCAGACTGCGCCAGTTGCTGGCTTCCTGCCGCAACAGACTTACGGGCATTGGCGCGCCATCCGCCCACAGGGCGTCGCGTATGCGTAGCGCGTCGGGAGACTGCGGCGTTCGCCAGAGCGTATCGGCGATGGCTTCCCACCAGAAGCGCCGTGGCGGTTGCGTTGAATCGCCGATGAAATCGGTAGAGAGAAAGATACTCGCCGGAATTTCATGGCGTTGCAGTAGTGGAAAAGCCAGTTCGGCATTGTCGCGCCAACCGTCGTCGAAGGTCAGCGCCATGCGCGGACGCTCGCCGTCAGGCTGTTGCAGCAGTTCTTCCAGGGCAACACACTGGAACCGTTGCCGCAACCAGATCAGCAGGCGCTCGAACGCCTGATGACCGATGCACGTTCCACGGCGGTGCGGCCAGGCGGCTTCGCGATCATTTTCCACCACCTGATGCAAAACCAGTATGCACCCGCGTTGACGTAAAGCGTAATGTCCCAACGGAGAGGCGAGATAGGCGCGCCCAATCAGTCGTTTCAGGGTAGCGGCGTTCAACATGATTACCGGTTCTGTTGCGGATTCCAGAGCGCCTGTCGCCGCCCGCGTAAAAATTGCCAGAGGCCGACGCTCATGCCCACCAGGGTTATCAGCAGAAAGCCCGCGACGCGAAATGGTTTGGGCAGACGCCCCTTGTGGTCAAGCAGTCCAAGTACGCCAATGGCGTAGCCGATCAGTTGCGCCGCCAAGGCGAAGCGATAAAAATCACCCGTGTTCCACAACAGCAGATTACAGAGCAGCAAGGGCGCAAGCAGTATCGGCGCGAGACGACGAATCAACTTGTGGCTGATGAGCGCGATAGCGTACAGGCCGTGTCGCAGCGGATTCATCAGTTCACGCCGCACGGACAGACTTTGCAGACCGCGAATGGTAATGCGCATACGCCGACGGAGTTGATTGCCGACCGTATCCACGCCGCTGTCCAGTACTTTTGCCTGCGTCACGTAAACGACGCGTTTCCCGGCAACCGGCGCGCAGGTGCAAAGGAAAAAATCGTCCGTCACCTCGGTGGGCACACGCTGAAACAGTTCACGCCGCAAGGCCAGCAACGCGCCATCGGCGGACGCCATGCACCCAAGACGATTTTCCGCCGCGCGCAACCAATTTTCATAGTGTCGGTAAAGGCGATCGCCGATGCTAAGCGCATGACCTGCATGGGGGATTTGCCAATTACCGACGCAACATCCGACCTCCGCGTCGGCAAAGGGCGCTACGAGATGGGCAAGGGTGTCGTGTCGCCAACGATTATCGGCGTCGGTAAACACCAATATGGCATGACTGGCTTTGCCCACTGCGGCATTCAGGGCTGCTGCCTTGCCCAGTCGCGGCAGGTCGAGCACTTTAATGCGGCAATCGTCGATGGCGCGAGCGAGCGCCACCGTGTCGTCGCTGGAACCGTCACTGGCCACGATGATTTCCAGTTCGGTCAGATAGTCTTGGGACAACAGGGTGTGCAGTTTTTGCGCGATATGCGAGGCTTCGTCATGCGCGGCGATAATTACGCTGACCGGTTGCGGCGTATTCGCTTCCGGCGGCGGTTTGCGCGGACGCGCAAACAGACCGCACACGACCAGGACGAACGGATAGCCCACCCAGGCGTAGAGGGGCAAAAACAGACAAAACCAGAAAATTGCCTCAGCCACGTCCGGGTCTCCGTACAGGTCGCTTGCAGATGCCGGAGCACAAGGCTGCGGCTCCCATGTGCAGGCGCAACCAGTGTAACCCCGCAAGTTGCAGCGTAAAAACGGGTTGGCGATATTTGACGCTTTGCCGCAGAGAAAGCGCCAATGCCGCCAGCAAACCCGGCAACAGCGCAAGAATGGCGAGTAAAGGATACGCGAACAGCAGCGCCGCCAAGGCAAGCAGCGTAAATGCGGCGACGCCCAGACAAAGCAGGGGAAAACGCAACAGGCGCAACCGGACGTTGCCCCGGATGAGTCGCAGATGACTGCTCTGCCGCCAGTATTCCTTGCCCAACCATTCACGCCAGCTCTGCTCGTAACCCCAGTGCAGAACCGCTGGCGCAGACAAACTCAACAGACGCGCCCCCGCCCGCCGCAAGCGCAGGGTGAACTCCTTGTCTTCCACCGTGAGCAGACGCTCATCGAAGCCGCCGACACGCTCGAACCAGGAACGCGCCATGCACAGGTTTTGCGTCGTTAACCAATCACGCAGGCGCTCGCGTCGGTCAGCGGCCAGTTTGCGACGCTGCCAAACACGCGCGAACCAGGGCGCGTCGGCAGGGACATCGCATTCCAGGGCGAATACGTCGGCGCGGCGCTGCTCGTGCACATCCTTCCAGATCGCCAGCCAGTCGTCGGGCGCCTCGATGTCGGCGTCGACGAAAGCCAGCCAGTCACCGCTGCCCGCTTCGGCACCGCGATTACGCAGCGCGCCGATGGACAGGCCGGGATACTCAAGTACGCGCGCGCCATGTTCGGCGGCGATATGTGGCCCGGCGTCCGTGGAGCCGTTGTCCACCACCAACAGTTCGTAATCGAGCCGGGCGAAGTCGGCAGCCCGACGGATGCTGTCAAGCGTCCGCCCGATATGGCGCGCCTCGTTGAACATCGGAATCACCACGCTGATTTTCATTTACGCGCTTCCTTCTGTAAAAAAGGAATCAGGCGTTTGAGCAGAAGTTCACTGCCGTAATACCCCAAGTGATCATCATCATAATAGAACAGCTTGCCGCCCTCTTTTTCTCTGAGGTAGCAATTTTGCATATCACAAAAATCATCCATCGGATCGAACACACGAACTTCCGGATAATCTTGCAAAACTTCTGCTACAGCTTGACGATAGCCGTATTGGCGTTCTTCGACAATTGCGCGTGGGATGCTGATGCGGTGTAGCGCGTCTGGCATAATTTGCGCCGCGAATGGCCGGTAACTGTGTATTGGCGTAAACCCCAATTCTGGCGTCTGATGCGCAAAAACGACTTTTTTCCCCAATACGCGCCAAGCGTCCAGCGTCGCCCGCAAACTTGCAACAAAAGCGGCCTTGTTTTCACTCACCGGCATCTGGTCAGGAAGATTAAACGCAACCGGATGATATTTTCCATCGAATTCTGCGCCAAATCCCCCTCCTTCATACGCCCATGCATATCGACCGATTATAACGATCTGTTCCGCCTTTATTTTTCCTACGCTGTCGATCACATCATCAAAAGAAGGACAATTGGGAACATCGCTAATCATGCCCCGCCATGACAAACAACCATCTTTCGCCAGCGCCACCAATCCGGTGTTCATGGTCAGCCCCATATCCTTGCTTGCGGGAAAGTCCTGTACCCACCCATTCGTATGGCTATCTCCCGTAAAAACGATCCACCGGTCTGGTTCATCCCATGAAAAATCCCGACAGTAGTTACCGTTCCATGCAAACCGGCTGGCGCATCCCTGCGTTTTTGTTTCCCAATCACGGTCAGCGTTTGAATGAATTTCATCTCGCGTAAATTCAAATCGTCCCGGCCATCCTTTTTCATAGAATATCAAACCACCCAATGCCGCAACTCCGATTCCTGTTGCCAACAGCAACCAAGGCATGAATCGCCACGGATGAAAGCGCAGCTTCTTTTCCGCATATTGATATGTCAACCAAGCCAGCGGAAAACTTAGGAAAACACCTGCAATACGTAATCCATCTGGAGATTCCCCACCCACAATACTGCGCGGAAAAGCCAACAAAGGCCAATGCCAAAGATAGAGCGGAAAGCTTATCAAGCCAATGCCGACCCAGGTTTTACGAGACAGTACATAGCGATTGAAAAACGCCTGCGGCCCTGCGGCAATCAGGCTGACTGTGCCAACAACGGGTAATAATGCCGCATAACCTGGAAACTGAATTGTTCGATCCAAAAAAATAAGCGCCCCCAAGAGAAAAACAAAACCTGTCATTGAAAACAAGTGTGATACATGATACCCCGGCTTGTGCTTGAGCGCGACATAAGCAAGTGCGCCACCCGCCAAAAGTTCCCAGGCACGACCGAAAGGCAAATAAAATGCGATAGTGGAATGTTCTCTGAAAATAGCGATGTTAATAATGAATGACAGGATAAGCAGCGACAGGATTCCAGCAAGAATCCAGCGCGGGCGTTTGGTAATGAATGCCAGCACTAGCGGCCAAACCAGGTAAAATTGCTCTTCGATGCCTAATGACCATAAATGCAACAACGGCAACTGTTCAGCCACGGGCGCGAAGTAATTTGCCGCGATTCGTGCATGTGAAGCATTGGCGAGAAACAAAATGCCGGCGGCGGTATTCATTCCCAAATAAACAAATTCATTGGCAAAACAAAGAAAATATCCGGCAATCAGGCTTGTCACCAGCACCAGCAACAAGGCGGGAAAAATACGACGAATGCGCCGATAGTAAAAACCGGGAAAAGAAAAATTTCCATCCAGACATTTTTTGAGAATAATACGGGTAATCAAGTATCCAGAAATGACGAAGAATATATCCACGCCGATAAATCCACCGGGAAAATAGCGCGGGAGAGCATGAAACCCCATGACTGAAAGCACTGCAAAGGCACGTAAACCATCGATGTCAGGACGATAAACAGGATGCGCAGGAACTTGTTGATACATGGAAAAAATCAATCCTTCATCATATGCTGTTGAAGATACGGTAATTGCGCCTCTTCCTTCAATGGTGTTTCCTCGGCTTGCATACGCAATACGCTGGACAGCGCAAGCAGCATCCAGAGGTACTTGTGATTGGGTATGCTCAGGAACATCAGAAACAGGCTCATCGCCAACATGCTCAAGCCCAGATGCGTAACGAGATCGGATTTTTCCCGCTCGCCTTTCTGCGTCCAAATGTTGCGCGCGCGTTCAAAATTTCGCAAAGCCAGGAGAATCAGACTGACAAAGAACAAGCCCGCAGGAACGCCCATTTCGCTGAAAATTTCCAGATAGGTATTGTGCGCTCGGCGAAAAATATCAAGCTGTCCGATTTCATCGGAAAAGGCTTTGGCATAACCGGTAAGCCCGTAACGCAACGGGAAAGTACCGGGACCTGACCCCAGTAGCGGGTTGTCGCGGATCATTTGTCCGCCGACCAGCAGATAAGAGGCGCGACGACCAAGTGAGGTATCCTGTTTTACGTCGGCGCCGGATTTGAGCATACCCAGGGATTTGACGCGCTCGATGTAATCATCCGGCAGGGAAGCGAACGTCAACGGCACAAAAATCGCTGCGCCAAGCATGACGAACCCCAGGTGGCGCGGGCGCACCCGCCGCAATTTGTCACGATGCTGCCAGACGCCGATGGCAAAGGTCAGCAATACCACGAGCAGACCGGAACGCGAATCGGTCTTGATCATGCCTACGAGCAGAATGAGACAAACGCTGCCCCAGAACAGACGCCAGATTATCTTTTTGGCATGGAGCACGAGTAATGCGGCGGGCGGCAGGGCGACAGCAATCAACAGGGCAAAATAATTGGCGTCTTGCAACAGACCGATGGCGCGTCCCTTTGCCTGATGTTCGGTCGAAAGGAGCGCGCTCAGGCAAGTGACGGCGACAGCCAGCGCAATCAGGCGACACAGCGTCGTCATGTTGACGTCGCGCCCCACCAGCAGGGTAATGCCGAACAATGTCATGCCGATGAGCAATTCCCGCCAGTTGTTCAGGGAATACAGCAGATTTTCGGTGAATAGCGTACTCAAAAACATGCAGAACAGGAACAAACCCAAAGGTCGCCAGAGGTTGCTGGCGAAACGTGTCGCGGGCAGGCGGCGCAACAACAGTTGCAGGGCGAGAACGAGAATCAGCGAAGCGCCCAACACTTTGGCGCCGGAAATCAGACTTTCCTTGAAGACTCCTTCAAAGGGCGCCAGGACAACGAGTCCGAGCAACCCCCAGGCCGGACGCCGGGAAAGCGCAATCAACCCGAAAATGCCGAAAATTACAAACGGCGCGAGGTAGGGCCAGGGACTGGCGAGCAACAACAGGCACACGAGCGCCATGAGGCCGCCGCCGGACAACACCATCAACATGGCGCGCCCTCCTGGGCGAGCGCATAGAAACAGCGCCAGCGTTCAGCCAGTTTGGCGAGATCGTAATCATGGTTTTGGCGAAGACGGCCTGCGGTAGCCAGTTGTTCAGCGAATTGCGAATCAATGAGCAGACGGTCAATTTGAGCCGACAGGGTCGTTGTGTCGCCAGAAGATGCGAGCAAACCATTTATCCCGTCTTCAATCATATCCGGTACACCACCAACGGCGAAAGCCACGATGGGAACATCAGCGCGCATGGCTTCGAGCAACACCATGGGCGTACCTTCGGTGCGCGAACTCAGCACCAGAACGGACAGCCGCGCAAACCACGATGCCATGTCGTCCTGATAGCCGACCAGACGAATGCGCCTGTTCAGACCAGCGGCGTCGATACGCGCTTGCAGGGTCGCCGTTTCCGCGCCATCGCCCAGCATCACGGCCTGAAGTTCCGGATGCTGGCGACACAGTGGCAATACGGCGTCGAGGAACAGGTCTGGCCCCTTTTCAGCGCTCAGGCGACCGACAAAGCCAATCAGCGGCACAGTAACCTGGCGCGGCGGTACGGCATATGGCGGCAAACCATTGGGAATGACGTCGAGTTTTGCGGGCGAGGTTCCGGCGCGCATACACAACACGGCAATGCTCTGCGCCACACAGGCGATACGACGCACCCGGCGACTGCGGCCCATGCGCAACGCAATCCGCGTGTAGAGCCGCTGCTTGCGGCTACGCGGCGTGAAACCGTGTTGGGTCAGCGTCAGCGGCAATTGCAGAAGGCCCGCGCACACCCAGGCGAAAACCTGTCCACGAAAATTGTGCGCGTTGATCAAGGCCGGGCGCCGCCGCAACTCCAGCAGCAAATCCTTGAGGCCGCGCACATTGAAGCACTCCACGCCAGCGGCGAGAAAGCGCCGCAACAAGACATCGGGCGCGTCGAGAAAAATCACCCGGTGACGCCCCGGCACATATTGGCAATGATCGAGCAACATACGTTCGGCGCCATAAAAACCGCCGCTATGAATGAGATGAACGATCTCGTCGCGCATATACTGCTGCGGTCTACTGCCGCGCCCAATGCCATAGCCATTGCCAGCCCCAGCGCCGGTGCGGGTTGTCCACGGTTTCCTCCATCGCGTTGATCACCATCAGCACCGGCAGACCGAGATGCTGCTGGATTTGCAACGGATGCTTGAAACGATGATCGAAAAATTCGCGCATATAGCCCAGGGCAATCGCCAGCAAGAGGCCGGTAATCAAACCCAAGGGAATAATTTGCAAGGGTTTGGGAAAAGCGGGCTCCGTGGGTTCATAAGGTTGGCTCAGGATACGGGCATTGGATAACGCGCCGTCAATCAGGCTTTGCCCGCGACTTTCCTCATAACGTTGGGTATAAGCGAAAAACGCCCGATGCAAGGCTTCGATCTCGGTGTCCAGCTGGCGCAACTTGCTCTGTACTTCCTGCAACGCACGCACACGCGCCTTGTATTCGTTGACACGCGCGTTTTTCTGCGCAATCACCGAACGGATGATTTCCAGATCATTGCTGCGTTCCTGAATACGATTTTCCACCACCTTCAGAAATTGCAGACGGGTATGACCAATCTGCGCGCTTAGTTCCAGAACTGGCAGACTGTTTGCCTGATAGGTTTCAATGGCCACGTTGTAATGACTGACCTGATCGGTCAATTGCTCGCCCAGCCGCTTGATTTCACGATCTTCAAAAGCGACTTCATCCGCCGTAATGGTGAAAGCGAACGGAAACATGTAGTCTGTCAATCCGGCTTTACGCGCGAAAACCAGATGTTTTTTCAGATAATCGAGCCAGCGCTGGCTTTCCAGAGCGCGATCGCGATAGAGGTTGAGCGCCTGCTCTTCCGTGTTGATGGCGTTCAGGCGAAAGATGATTTCTTCTTTTGGATCGGAGGCTTGCGCCGCTATCAGCAAAGCCTGTCGACGGCTTTCGAGATCATCCAGACGTGCTTTGTACTGCGCTTTTTTCTGCTCGTAGAAAGACTCCGGCGGGTCGTTGGATTGCAGGGATTGGCGATTTTTCAGGTAATTCGCCAACAAACGTTCGACGAAGCGCGTACCCAGAGCCGGATCGGACGAATCATAAACAACCGAAACAACGTTGGAGCCGGGCAGGGTTTCAATTTTCAGATGCTCGCTCGCCTGCTTCGTCCAGACATCGAGCGTGCTGTCGCGCACCGGATCGACTTCCAGGCCGAACAGCGCGCGCGTCGGGTTAATGACATAAGTACGCAAGGGATTGCTGACAAAACGCCTCAGCGGATTGAACAGCAAACGATCAAAAATAGCGGGTTGGGGGTCGTAACGCCCTTCATCGCGCAACTCGGAGATCGTCTGGTGAATCAGCGTCAGCGAACGCAGAATGTTGCTCTCGGTTTCCATGTCGGTCAGCGAAGTTGGAATGAACCGGTCGGGATCGTAGGCAAGCGCCGTGCTGCTGGAGTCGGTTTGCGCCAATTTTTTCGATTGCACGATGACCTCCGCCGTAATCTCGAAACTCTGTTTCAGGATCAGGGGCAGCAACAGCGTAATGACGGCGAACGCCAGAAACACGCGCTTGATCAGGCGACGGTTGGCAAAAAGCATGCGCAGAAATTCGTGCAGGTAATTTTCTATCCGGTTCATGGGTAATTGTCGCTTTCTTTATGGTCGACCCGGTAGGTAAAGCTGTAGCCGACACCATTGAACAGCACGGTCTCAGCAATTTGTCGACTGACCTCGCCAATCCGGGTCAGGTAGGTCTTGGGCACATAGATCAGGTCATCCGGCTGTAGATAGGCAAACTGTTCGGCATCGCCATCAAGCGCTTTCTCCACGTCATAGCGACGCGCTTCCACCTGATTGCCCTGGCGGCGCATGATGACCACCGAATCCAGACGCGCGCCGATTGGTGTGCCACGCGCCATGGACAAGGCTTCCAGCACGGAAACCGGACGACGAATCGGATAGGCTCCCGGCTGGTTCACTGCGCCCAGCACAAAAATCTGATTGGCAAGCGTGGATTTCAGCAATACATCGACGCGAACCTGGCTCGGCAATTCGGCATACCGTTCGTTCAGGGTTTGCGTCAGTTCGTCGATGCTCATGCCCTGCAAAGCGATAGCGCCCAACAGCGGAAAACTGGCGCGACCGTCGGCGCCAACGGAGATTTCACGGCCCATGCCGCTGACCGGATGCTGCAAGGATTGGCGCAAATTTTCCAGCTGCGCCCACGGACGCGTCACGGAAAACACGATTTCGGGATGCTTGAGCAAACTCGTGAATTTTTCCCGGATCAATTGCTGGGCATCCACGACCGTCAGACCACTGACCTTGATGGACCCGACATAAGGCAACATGATCGTACCGTCCGGCATCACCTGCCGATAGCCGCTGAATTCGTCAGCGGTCAGAAATTGCAGATCCACCTGGTCGCCGGACTGGATGCGGTAAGCATCCTTGGTTGCGGTATCGAGGTGGAAAATGACATCCAGCACATCCTGCGGACGCAACACCTGTTTGATGGGAATGATTTCGCTGGCCTGCGACTGATCGGCGGGCGCGGTAATGAGTTGCACCGGCGTATCGAAAGCTTCCATTGCGCCGCAACCCGCAAGGGTTGCGGCGCAGGCAACCAGAACCGCCACGCGCGGTAGCGGGAAGAACAGGGCGGAAATTTTCATCATGCGGTTATCCGTTATCAGAGATGGTCGTAAACCCATTTCGGCATATAGTACTTGCGGGCATTGAAAATGCTGCCGATCAATTTGGCGCCAGCCTGGGTCAGGCGCTGGACAGCGGCCTGGGCGACTTCCCAGCGCGTTTCCTCGCCACGCACCACCAACGCCACGCCATCGACCTGGGCGCTGATCGTCAGCGTATCGGAACTGGCGTATACCGCTTCGCCGTCAATCACCACGAAACGGTACTGTTTGCCCAGTCGCGCGAACAACTCCCGCAAGCTCTGGGGATCCAGGCATTCGCCATGCCGTGGATGGATCCCTACCGGCATGATGTCGCAAGACAGGTTTTCCACCTGAACAAGACATTCCCCGATGTCGGGCGCTTCTCCGGGCAGCGCCAGATCCATGAAACCCGGCTGTGCCTGCAATTCCAGACGCCGTGTGATGCTGTTGGCGGACAGACTGGCGTCTATCAGCAACACCGATGTGCGACTGCTGCGCGCCAATTCACTGGCCAAGGTTATAGCGCTGGTCGTAACGCCGTTGCCCACGTTCGCTGCGGTGAGCAACTGTATGTTCAAGTCCTGATTGAGCACGGTGGCGGCAAGATTATTCTCGCTGGGCGTAAAAACCCGCAAGGCGTTTGGAATCGGGTTATTCATATCAACTGGCTCCATGAGCGCTGAGTACCGCAAAAGGCGTTTTGAGCAGGATTTTCAAATCCAGCCACAGGCTTTGTTGGGAAATGTATTGTATGTCAAGGACAACCCGGTCATCGAAATCCACGTTGCTGCGACCGGAAACCTGCCACAGGCCGGTAATGCCGGGATAAACCCCCAGACGACCAAGATGATGTTCTTTGTATGTTCGCACATGAAATGAAGTCGGACGCGGGCCGACCAGACGCATTTGACCCCATATCACATTGAACAGGTTGGGCAGTTCGTCCAGACTGGTGCGACGCAAAATACCGCCAATGCTTGTAATGCGTGGATCGCGATCGATTTTGAAATCCACCGACTCCGGACCGTGTTTGTTCAAATGACGCACCGAATCCTTCAGCGCCTCCGCGTTGACCATCATGGTGCGGAACTTGATCATGCCAAAACGACGCCCGCGAAATCCGGTGCGTTGTTGAATAAAAAATACCGGACCGGGGCTGGTTAATTTAATGGCGACAGCAATTACCAACAGTACAGGCGAAAGCAGCAATACCAAAAAACCGGCGCCCAGCAACGAAGTGAAGCGTTTGGTATAAGACAACGACCAGGAACGTCCCCCTCTCCTCCCCGATATCCAGCCACGCTGCTGTGTTTGCGCTATCGCCTTCTCGATTTGCTGACGCAAAGCGGTATTGCGTCTGTCATGGTTCGAGCAAGCCAGTTCCTGATCCGGATAATCCACAGCATCCATAAGGCACATTCCACTCCTCTGCATATTCTCCCCACCCAGCCAGGATTTGTTCACAATATGCTTGTTACGCAAGCACAGACATGATTATATATTGTAACATATATAGTACAATGTTACATGACCCTGCAAAATAATCCATACAGAATAACCTGCGCAATAAACGCGGGATAACGACAAAAAACAAGCGTCCTCATCGTAAAACCAACTCCGGTTGAACCCTCGCCCGTCAACAAGGTGGGAGTCGCTCCCTTTCTTGCGACCGGGGTTTCAGGCGACCGTTTCGGGAGGGAACGCAGACCCCTTTCAGAATACGTCAGACCGACAGGCCTGAAGGCCTGTCGCTAATTTTCTGCTGTTTCTTGCGCGGCTTCCGGCGTCGGCGTCGCCAACCGTTTTTCCGCCGCGCGCAGCGCCGCGATGATGTTGGGGAAAAGATTTTTCGCGCCCAGACGTTCGATGAAGCCGGTGCGTTCCAGCATGGCGGCGGGTTGTCCGTGCAGGCCGGAAAGCAGCAGGGCGGCGTTGTTGCGTTCGAGTTTGCCGTGCAGGTTTTCCAGCGCGTCCAGTCCGGTACTGTCCAGCTGGATCAGGGTCTGGGCGTCCAGAATGAGGATTTCCGGCTCGCCGGAAGGGGTCTCCAGCAAAGGCTCCAGCTTGTTCGCCGCGCCGAAAAACAGCGAGCCGTAAATGCGCCAGGCGGCGATGCGCGGCCTGCCGCTGGCGGTGTAGCGCGTCGTCGAAGTATTGGCAAGCGGCACGGATTCAATACGGGTGAGTTCGGAAATATGATAGATGAACAACAGGCAGGAAAGCACCATGCCCAGTTCAATCGCCACCGTCAGGCCGAAAACGACGGTCATGACGAAGGTGGACAGCAAAATGACACGGTAATTGTTGGAAAAATGCCGCAGCCGCTTGAAGGCGTTGACATCGAACATGTTGAGGGAGACCACCACCACGATAGCGGAAAGGATGGCGAGCGGAATGTGGCGGGCGAGTGGCGCGAAAATGAGCACAATCGCCAGCAGCACCAGCGCGTGCGCCATTCCGGCAATGGGCGTGCGTCCGCCGGAGCGGATGTTGGTGGCGGTGCGGGCAATCGCCCCGGTCGCCGCAAAGCCGCCAAACAGCGGCGCGGCAAGATTCGCCAGTCCCTGCGCGATCAATTCCTGATTGGGGTCGTGCGTATCTTCGATGCTGGCGTCGGCAACGCGGGCGGAGAGCAGGGATTCAATCGCGCCCAGCAGCGCAATGGCGATGGCGGGCGAAATCAGATGGCTCAAGGTATCGAGCGAGAGCGGGGGTAGGGTGAGCGGCGGAATTTCCCTGGGAATTTCGCCTATGGTCTTGACTGGCGCGTCAAACAGCGTGGTCAGGCAGGTTCCCACCACCAGCACGGCAAGCGGGCCGGGGGCGCGACGCAGAAAACCCAGGATGCGGGTTTGCGCCATGCGGTTGTAGAACACCAGAAACAGGAAGGCCGCCGAGGAAACCGCCAGCGTCGGCGGGTCGATGAGACGCAGGGAATGCGCCAGCGCGTTGATCTGACCGAAAAATCCGGAGGGCAGGGTAATGTCCAGACCCAGAAAATCCTTGATCTGCGTCATGAAAATAACCACGGCAATGCCGTTGGTAAAGCCGATGACCACGGAAATCGGGATGAAGCGGATCAGTTGCCCCATGCGGAAAACGCCCATCGCCAGCAAAAAGACGCCCGCCAGCATGGTGGCGATCAACAGGTTGCCAAAACCGTACAGAACGACAATGCCATAGATAATGGGAATGAACGCCCCGGTCGGCCCGCCGATCTGCACACGCGAACCGCCAAACAGCGAGGTGATGAAGCCGGCGATAATGCCGGTCCAGATACCGGCGACCGGTGACGCGCCGCTGGCAACGGCAAAGGCCATCGCCAGCGGCAGCGCCAACACACCCACGGTGACGCCGGAGGCCACGTCCTTGCCGAACTGCGTCCGGTTGTAGTCGGTCAGGCAATCCAGAATCTTGGGGTGAAAAGCGAATTTCATGGCGTTGGCGTCGGATGGGAAGCGCCGATTATCGCTGATTCCGAAAAGAATACTGTCTCGATTTGTGCAAAGGTTTTCAGGGGGGCAGGCAAACACTTTGCGGGTTCCGGTATGTGATTGGCGGCGGCGCGGACGCGGGGCGCCTTGACAAGGGTTTTGCGCTTGAGCTTTTAAAAGCGGTTCCGGCTTTCGCGCGTGAGCGCTTCGCGGCATGGGAAGATTTCGGCGCGGCGTTTCCGGAAGGGGAGTGCGCGGTGAAACTCAACAACGCGCCCGGTCGCGGATTTCTGAAAAAATTTGTCAGCGCTCCGCATACGAAACCCGGAAACCCCTGGCACAGGCTTGCGCGGGAAACGCATTCATGAGGGGAAGCCGAACACCCGCCTGTCGTTCAGGGCTGTTCCGGCATGTATTCTTCGCCGTTGAATTTAAGCGACATATCCGGCGCCGCACCCCTGTTTTCTTTGTCGACGCATTCGCCATCCGCCCCCAATCGGGTCACGCGCTCCGTATTCCTGATTTTCACTATGATGTCGTTGAATCCACGTGTTTTTTGCCGGGACATCGCAAGCGTTCCTTCCCTTGAGAAAAACACGCCTGCGCAAGTCCCGTCCCACTCCGCACTGGATGAGCTGACTTCAAAACCGCGTAAAACACGCCGCAAGGCGTTTTTGTCCTTATCCAGCACAAAAAGCGAGAGGGACGTGGAAGAATATGGATTTACACTGCTGGAATTTTTCACATGCAGCCGCACGCCAAATGCCCTGGTCTGGTCATTCAAACGATAATTGGCCGTATCAATCCCGACCCGATCAAATCCAATCGCGTCAAATTCCCTGCGCTCCTGAAAACGGGCGCGCAGTTCAAGGCTGGCGTTGTCGATTACCAGCACATGAAAAAAAAGACTCGTCCCTTCGTCATCCTCCTCATCGACGCGTTGCGGAATCACGACCACAGAAAGTCCGTCATCATACGGAAGGGGCTTTTCAACGGCGGCGCACATGTCCGATTCCGTTATTCCCAGCGGTTGCATGACGCGCGCAAACAGGGATTCATCCTCCAGTATGCCCGCAAGGACGCTGTTGCTGAAAACGAAAACAACGATGAACAAAATCTTTTTCATGATGTTTTATCCCGGAAATTCAATCCTTGCGGTGTGCGGACGAATCAACGGCAATGATCGGGACGTGTCGATTTTCCTCCTTGTTTTCACTTCACCCGCATCCCCGCCGTAGCGCCGGAATCGGGGGTAAGGAGGTAGATGCCGCTGGTTTTTCCTTCCGCGTCGGAGGCCGCCAGGATCATGCCTTCGCTGATGCCGAATTTCATTTTGCGCGGCGCGAGGTTGGCGACCATGACGGTAAGCCGTCCTTGCAGTGCTGCCGGGTCGTAGGCGGATTTGATGCCCGCGAAGACCTGGCGCGGTTTTTCCTCGCCGATGTCGAGCAGGAGCCGCACGAGCTTGTCCGCGCCTTCGACATGGCTGGCTTCGACGATGCGGGCGACGCGCAAATCCACCTTGGCGAATTCGTCGATGCTGATTTGCGGAATGTTTTCTGTTGTAAGCGCGCCTGCTGCCTCGTTATCGCTCTGTAGCTTGTTGATATGTTTCTCAATGTTTTTGTCTCGTATGGGCGCACGCCGTTTCATCGGCGCCATGCTTTCCTTATTGGCTTCAACCAATGCCGTCACCTGTTTTGGATCAATGCGAATCATCAGGTGGCTGTAGGCGTGGATGGCGTGGCCTGCGGGCAGCAGCGTTGCCGTATCCGCCCAGGTGAGGGGGGCGATGTTCAAAAACTTTTCCGCGTCTTTTGCGACTGCGGGCAGCACCGGCTTCAAAAACACGGTGAGCAGACGGAACAGATTGAGGCTGTTGCTGCAAGCGAGGCGCAATTCGGCTTCCTTGCCCGCCTGTTTCGCCATCTCCCAAGGCTTGACGCTATCCACGTACTGATTCGCGCCATCCGCCAGCGCCATGATTTCGCGCATGGCTTTGGAAAATTCGCGCGCTTCAAAAAGTTCCGCGACGCGCGGCGCGGCTTCGACAATGGCGCGAATGGCGGGTAATTGGGCGTCGGCAGCGGCCAGCTTGCCGTCAAAGCGTTTGCTGATGAATCCGGCGGCGCGGCTGGCGATGTTGATGTATTTGCCAATCAGGTCAGAATTCACCCGCGCCACGAAATCTTCTAGGTTCAGGTCGAGGTCTTCCAGCGTGTTGGTGAGCTTGCCCGCGAAGTAATAGCGCAGCCATTCCGGGTTCAAGCCCTGTTGCAGATAGCTTTCCGCCGTGATGAAGGTGCCGCGTGACTTGGACATCTTGGCGCCATCCACGGTCAGAAAACCGTGCGCGAAAATACTGGTTGGCGTGCGAAATCCCACATGCGCCAGTTCGGCAGGCCAGAACAGGGCGTGGAAATAGAGAATGTCCTTGCCGATGAAGTGATATAGCTCGGCGTCGGAATCGGGCTTGAAATAGTCGTCGAAGTTCAGCCCCTGCTTCGCGCAGAGATTTTTGAATGAACCCATGTAGCCAATCGGCGCGTCCAGCCAGACGTAAAAATACTTGCCGGGCGCGTCGGGAATTTCAAAGCCGAAGTAGGGCGCGTCGCGGGAAATATCCCAGTCGGTCAGCTTGTGTTCGTTCGCTTCGCCCAGCCATTCCTGCATCTTGTGCGCCGCTTCCAGTTGCAGCCGACCTTCGGCGTGGTGCGTGTATTGGCGCAAAAAAGCCTCGCAGCGCGGGTCGGAGAGCTTGAAAAAATAATGCTCGGAAGATTTAAGTTCCGGCTTCGCGCCGGAAACGGCGGAGCGGGGGTTTTTCAGTTCCGTGGGCGCATAGGCCGCGCCGCAGGCTTCGCAGTTGTCGCCGTATTGATCCGCCGCGCCGCACTTGGGACACTCGCCCTTGATGAAACGGTCGGGCAGGAACATGGCTTTCACCGGATCGTAAAACTGCTCGATGGAACGCGCCTCAATCAGCCCCGCCGCCTTCAGGCGCTGGTAAAACAGTTCGCAAAACTGGCGGGTTTCGTCGGAATGGGTGCTGTAGTAATTGTCAAATTTGACGCCGAAACCGGAAAAGTCCCGCGTGTGTTCGTCATGCACCCGTTCGATCAGTTGTTCCGGCGTAACGCCTTCCTTTTCGGCGCGCAGCATGATGGGTGTGCCATGCGTATCGTCGGCGCAGACATACCAGCATACATTGCCGCGCATCTTCTGAAAGCGCACCCAGATGTCGGTCTGGATGTATTCGACCAGATGTCCCAGATGGATGGAGCCGTTGGCATAGGGCAGGGCGGAAGTGACAAGGATTTTGCGGGTCATGGAAAATGGAAAATCAACAGTAAAGGCGGAATTTTACGCCAGATGATGGCAGGCCGCAGACGGGAACAGGCAAAGCCGGACAATCGCGCGATCAAACCGCCGCCAACCTGAAAACGGCAGACGAAAAACCGAACCGCGAAGTCGGGTATTGCGTGGTTTGAACTTCAGGGACGCACCTGTGGATGAAAATCCTGAAGGACGAATTCCGGCGTACCCGGCGTTTTTCTAACGCGCTTCCGGCGGCGTGGTTTTTTCTTTGCCGTTGGCGTTTTTCGCCGGAAAGGCTTCCGGCAGCGCCTCGGCCATGATTTCCGTCGCGCCCTCATGTTGGCGCCAGTGGCGTATCGTCTCGCGCAGGGCGTTACGCAGGGCTTCGCGTTCTTCCAAGGTCAGGTTTCGCCAGTACGCCTCATGCGCTTTTTTGCGCGCTTCGCGCTGTTGCGCCTGTTCTTCCCGGCGCGTATCATCGTTGCGGCCTTCCCCACGTCTGTTTTCCCGGAGTTCCTGATGTCGGCGATACGCCTGATGCAGTTGCCGACGTTCTTTCGGTGTCATGCGTTCCCAGTTGGCGCGCATCTGCTGGCGCAACGCATCGCGTTCTTCGTGGGAAAGTTGCTGCCATAGGTGTTTCAGGCGGCGTTTTTCCTCCAGAAGTTTTGTGTCGCGCCGAATATCCGGCGTTTGTACGCTTTGCTCTCCGGAAGCGCCCGGATAACGCGCCTCTTCATCCGCCAGCGCCGCGCAGGGCAGAACCGACAGCAGCAACAGCAGGGAGCGCGCGCAGGACATAAAACCGGAATCCGGGAAAACAGGAAGCGCGTATTCTCCTGCATCCGCGCGTTCGCAATTATGTTGACTTGTAACGATGACATTCAGTTTCATGTTACCATTCGTATTGTCTGACACCATCATTCACATTGTCTGAATAAAGCATTCCATCATGAATACAGAATACCTGCCCAAACGTCCCCGCCGCCTGTTGGTTGTTGATGATGACACGCGCGCCCGCGAGTTGCTGCAACGCTACCTGCAAGAGCAGGAATTCGAGGTGCGCACCGCGCCAGACAGCAAACAGATGGACAAATACCTGCAACGCGAGCATTTCGATCTGTTGATTCTGGATCTGATGCTGCCGGGCGAAGATGGCCTGAGCATTTGCCGACGTTTGCGCGCGCATGGCAACAACATTCCCATCATCATGTTGACCGCCAAGGGCGGCGATATCGATCGCATTCTGGGCCTGGAAATGGGCGCGGACGATTATCTGCCCAAGCCCTTCAACCCGCGCGAGCTTTACGCCCGCATTCAGGCGGTGCTGCGCCGTCCCTCACGCCAACCCGGCCATTTGTCGGAAGCGCCGGGCAAGATGACTTTTGGCGGCATGGAAGTCGACTTTTCCGCCCGTACCCTGACCAAGCCCGATGGCAAGGTCTACAGCCTGACCACTGGCGAATTCGCCGTGTTCGCCGCCCTGCTGCAAAATCCGCGTCAGCCGCTTTCCCGCGACCAGTTGATGACGCTGACGCGCGGACGCGAACAGGGGCCGTTTGATCGCGCCATCGACGTGCAAATCTCGCGTCTACGCAAGCTGGTGGAGCCGAATTCCGCGCAGCCGCGCTATCTGCAAACGATATGGGGACTGGGTTACATGTTTGTGCCGGACGACGCAGAGGTGACAGAAGCGCCGGAAAACAGGTAAAGTCCGCTGGAAACGCCGGATTTTTCTTCTGATGCTTTTGCCCCGTTCCCTGCTTGCCCGCACTTTTATCTGGGCGGCTTTTCTGGTGCTGCTCACCAATGTCGCCTGGATGGTGATTTTTCGTCTGGCCGACGCCGAGCCGCGTTCCCGCGCGCTGGCGCAGCTTTCGGCGAGCGCCGTCAATCTGGCGCGTGTGGCGTTGCTGACCGCCGCGCCGGAACTGCGCACCGCGTTTTTGCAGGAACTTTCCGATAGCGAGGGGATTCGCCTTTTGCCGCGCGACGCCGCTGATCGGATCGCGCCGCTGCCCAATGACCATTTCATTCGCGCCATCGAAGCCAATATCCGCCAATTGCTGGATGATCGCACCGTTTTTGCGCTCGAAGTCAATGGTGAACCCGGTTTATGGATCAGCTTTGCCATGGATGTGAGCGAGCCGGATGATTTCTGGCTCATTCTGCCGATGAATCGCGTTGAACGGAACATGCCCTGGTTGTGGCTGGATTGGGGCATCGTGGTCGCGTTTTCCTCGCTAGGCATGGCTTGGGTGATGGCCGCGCGCATCAGTCGGCAATTGCGGCGCATGGCGTTGGCGACCCGACAGGTCGGGCGCGGACAAACGCCGCAACCGCTGCCCGAAGACGGTGTGGAAGAATGGCGGCGTCTGGCGCAGGCGTTCAATCGCATGTCCCATGATTTGAAGCATCACGAAAAGGAGCAGGCGGAGATTCTGGCGGGCATTTCCCATGACCTCAGAACGCCGCTTTCGCGCATTCGTCTGGAAGCCGAACTCAGTTTGCAAGGCGCGGCGCAGACAGGCATGGTGGCTGACATTGAACAGATGGACGCCATCATTGCCCAGTTTCTCGATTACGCCCGTGGCGAAGATGAAGCGGTGACGCCGAAGGGCGACCCGAACGCGCTTCTGGCGGCGGTCGCCCAACACTTTGCCGCCATCCAGCGCCCGGTGACGCTGGATGTTGGCAAAAAACTTCCGTTGCTGCCCATGAAACCCCATGCGGTCAGTCGGGCGCTGAACAATTTGATTGGCAATGCCTGGAAATACGGCGCGTCGCCAATCATTCTTTCCGGCGTTGTGCGGGAGGGCTGGCTGGAGCTTTCCGTCAGCGATTGCGGCTCCGGCATTCCCGCCAGCGAAGTCGAGCGCCTGAAACGACCTTTTACGCGCTTGACAAGCGCGCGCAGCGAAGCCAGCGGCACGGGCCTGGGGTTTGCCATTGTCGAACGGATAGCGACAACGCATGGCGGCAGCTTTGAGCTCGACCCCGGCCCGAACGGCATGGGATTGCGCGCTACCCTGCGTCTGCCGCTTTCCGGCGCGGGACGCCGGGCGGAAGATCGGGCGCCTCGAAAATGACACGAAGATTTTATGGCGACGGATCCCGTATCCCGCGCTCGCGCAAATGTCTTACACAGTACAGGGAAATGTTCTGTATAATGTGTAATTCGTTTGACCTTGTCTCTCTGTGTATATTCTCACAGGGTAACTACGAAAGCACTGCGCTATGAGCCTGTTCGATCAATTTCTTACGCTTTTCTCCAAGCCCAGCGATGTCCAGCCCCTCACGCTGGATGGCGCGGAAGATCTGCTCCAGCAGCCGGAACGTCGCGTTCGTCCGCGCGTCAATCCGCGCGAGGGTACGCGGGTGCTGATCATTGACGACTCCCAGACGGTCGTTACGGCCTTGAAGCGCATTCTGCGTTCCGCCGGATGTGAGGCCATCACGGCGCTGGATGCGGAATCCGGCCTGAAGCTGGTGCTATCCCGGCATCCTGAACTTATTTTTCTGGACATTGTGCTGCCCGGCATCAACGGGTTCGCCGCCCTGCGCGCCCTGCGCCGCGACGAACGCACCAAGAACATTCCCATCATCATGATGAGCGGTAACGAGCAGGCGACGGAGCAATTCTTTGGCGCGCGGGTGGGTGCGGACGATTTCATGAAAAAACCGTTCTCGCGCCTTGAAGTTTTCGCGCGCATCGAACAACTGCTGGACGAAGACCTGGCGCCCCGCCGCCGCCAGCCGCAGGGACAATCCGCCGCCGCCCGTCCCGCCGTCGCGCACCCTTCTCCCTACGAACACCGTCAGGCCGCCGCGCTTTTACATCAGGGATTCGGCGCGCCAGAACACAGTTAGCGGGAATTTTTGCAGTAACATTGATCTTTCGTATCCCGATTTGCATAAGCCGCTTTCCGTCAATCCGTTTCCCAAAACAGTTGTAGACGATGTCATGCTGGTCGCGCCTCTTTGTCTGCCGTATTGACGGCGCAGCGCGCGCAGCGGAGGAATGCAAGCCTTTCTGCGTTTCGATAACAAATATGTTAATATCTGGGGCATGGACTACACGATTCACTACTACAACGATGCGGTTCAGTCCGACATCATGGCTTACCGAAGACCTTGCAGGCGCGTTATGCCGCGCTGACGCGCCGAATACGGGTGGGCGGTCCCAATCTGGGCGAGCCGCACAGCAAGGCTTTCGGCGGCGGGTTGTCCGAGTTGCGCCTGAAAGGAGCGGACGGCATCGCCCGCGTGTTCTATTGCACCTTGGCAGGTCGCCGCATCGTGATGTTGCACAGCTTTGTGAAGAAGTCCGAGAAGACCCCGCCTGCCGAGCGGCGGATTGCCGAAACCCGATTGAAGGAGGTCAAAAATGCTGACGCACGACGAAATGATTAAAAAAATGCTGTCCGACCCGGAAGTACGCGCTGAATACGAGCGTATTGAGCGCGAGGAAATGCTTCTGCTGGACGCGATTCTCAAGGCGCGCGCCGAAGCCGGACTGACGCAGGCGCAAGTGGCGGAACGCATGGGAACCAAAGCGCCCGCCGTGGCGCGACTGGAAAACGCCCTCATCACCGGTTCTCCTTCTCCTTCGCTTTCCACGCTCAGAAAATACGCGGCAGCGCTGGGGAAAAGACTGGAATGGCGGATGGTATAGAGGCCAGTTACGTGATGAAATAGAATTTGACGGAATGGAACAATCTGTTATAGTTCGCGCATTTGCAATTGGCGAAGATACATAGTCATTCTCAAAAAATGTTGAATGCCATATTATTCAACGACACTTCTTATGAATCGCACCACGGTTCCCAGCTTGTTGTTCGCCAAATTTATCATCTGGCGAAAAAGTCCGGGATCAGAATTGTTTATGCTGTCCCCATGCGCCATGACTGGAGACGCGATGCACGGCTAAAAGCGAAAATTGTCAAGGCTGATCTGTGCATCATCAATGGGGAAGGCACAATTCATGATGACAACAAGGCAACCGTAGTTCTCATGGAACTTGGGCCATTTTGCCATGCGTCAGGCGTTAAATGTTTTCTGATAAACAGCGTATGGCAAAGAAATATTGAAACGATTTCTTTAGCCAAGCATTTCACTGCCATTTATTTGCGGGACCAATTCAGTTATGATACGCTTGCATCTCAAGGCGTTCACAGCACCGTAGTACCCGACCTGAGCCTATCGATAGAATGCCCCCTCCCCGCACAAACGGAACGTCATGGATTTCTGGTTGATGGCAGCGTATTCCCCGATCTGGAAATACAGGCGTGGCAAGCTTACAATGCAACAAAATCAGTAAATGATGAAAAAATTTCCTACATCAGTATTTCTGCATACCCTGTGCTGCAAACAGGAAAAGGCGCTTGGCGTTTTTTTTGGAGCAGCCTCAATAAACAGCGGCGCTCCGGGCTTGAATTCTTGATGAGCCGATTCAAAAAATTTCCAGAAAAATTGCAATCCCAAGATCAAATCGCATCATTAAATTGGAAATACGCCATCCTTGACTACAGGAAATTCATGAAGAAACTGGCTGCAAGTCAAGGCGTCATCACCGGGAGATTTCATTGTGCCGCGCTCTGTTTACTAAGTGAAACGCCAACATTTTCCATCTCGTCAAACACACATAAAATTGAATCGCTTTTCGAGGAGGCAGGGCTTTCTCCGAAGCGTATTTTTTCATCTTATGAAGAGGCAATTCTTCAACGACAGTCAATTTCATTTTCGCCCGAAGAAATCAAATCACTCCGGTTTTTTATGAGCAACTGCAAAAATCGCGCAACCGCCATGTTTGATGAAATTGTA
>JAIRZG010000213.1 GCA_031267345.1 Zoogloeaceae bacterium | reverse complement strand
GAAGATGAAGCGGGCGCGCTGGAAGCCCTGATTCTGCCCATCCGTGGCTACGGTTTGTGGTCGACCCTGTACGGCTTTCTCGCCTTGAAGCCCGACCTGAACACCGTCATCGGCCTGGGCTTCTACCAGCACGGCGAAACGCCTGGTTTGGGCGGCGAAGTGGATAACCCGAAATGGAAATCGCTGTGGCCGGGCAAAACCCTGTTTGACGCCGACGGCAAGCCCAATATCCAGATTATCAAAGGCGGCGTCGATAAAACCAATCCGGCGGCAGGGCATCAAGTCGATGCGCTGGCGGGCGCGACGCTCACCACTAATGGCGTCGACCATCTGCTGCACTTCTGGCTGGGCGAACAAGGTTTCGGCCCCTATCTCGCCCGACTGCGCGCAACGCAACCCGGCCAACACGGAGGAGTCTAGGCATGACAAAACAGGCAACGACGCGGGAAGTGCTGTTCGACCCGATCTTCAACAATAATCCCATCGCCCTGCAAATCCTCGGCATCTGTTCGGCGCTGGCGGTTACCAGTAACCTCAACACGGCGCTGGTGATGTCGATTGCGCTTACTGCGGTGACGGCGTTCTCCAACCTCTTCATCGCCATGATCCGCAACCAGATTCCTAGTTCCATCCGCATGATCGTGCAGATGGTCATCATCGCCTCGCTGGTAATCGTGGTCGACCAGATTCTTCAGGCTTACGCCTTCACCTTGGCGAAACAGCTTTCCGTCTTCGTCGGCCTCATCATCACCAACTGCATCGTCATGGGTCGCGCCGAAGCCTATGCCATGCAGAACCCGCCCTGGGCTTCCTTTCTCGACGGCGTCGGCAACGGCCTGGGCTATTCCCTGATGTTGATCGCGCTGGGCGTCGTGCGCGAGCTTTTCGGCGCCGGCAAGCTCTTCGGCGTGGAAATCCTGCCGCTCGTCCATGACGGCGGTTGGTATCAACCCAACGGCCTCCTGCTCCTGCCGCCCTCGGCCTTCTTCCTGATCGGCCTGTTCATCTGGGCCTTGCGGGTATGGAAGAAGGAACAGCAGGAACCGGCGGTTTTCCAGCTCGCGCCACAGGTGAAGGAAGATTGACATGCCGGAAGCCGGTCTACGATGAACCTGAAACGCAATCTCGCAAGCGTCGCCGCGCTGTTCTGGTTCTGCTCCGGCGTCTTTGCCGCGCCGACGACGGAAAATCTCCCGTCCCCGCCGAGCGGGGATGTGGGCGCGCGTCTGTATTCTCTCGACGGGTTCAACCGCTTGGGCGTGGTTGCGGGCGCCTGCAGGGTAGAGGCATATTTCGTCGCGCTGGTTTATCCGCAGTGTAAACCCGGCGGTCGGTGTTTTCCGGTTCTCGCGCTGATCTCCGACGCGCCGCGCGACCGCGTTCGCGCGAACGAAAATATCCGCGCCTTGATGGATGTTTTTCACACGGGTCTGCGTGATGATCAATTGCAACGCGCGGAAGCCGCGCTGAACGAAGCGCATTCCGGTTATGCGTTTCGCGTTCTGGATATTTCCTCGCTGGTCGGCACAAGACTGGGAAACGTGTTTGGGAACGAAAATCCTTGGGATGTGCGCGCGCGGATGCGCATACGCGCGCGCACGGAAAATCGCACGGAAAATGATTCCCGCCAACTTTTGGTTTTGGAAGATTTTTGCGCCGGAGCGGATTGCGAAAATCAAAATGACGCGCATGTGTTCGTAAGCGTCGTCGCAGCATAGCACAGCCCAGGAGATTGCAATGGAGCACCTTTTAAGTCTTTTCGTCCGTTCCGTGTTCATCGAGAACATGGCGCTCGCCTTCTTTCTGGGGATGTGCTCGTTCATCGCCATCTCCAAGAAGGTGGAAACGGCCATCGGCCTCGGCATCGCGGTGATCGTGGTGCAGGCGATCACGTTGCCCGCCAACAATCTCGTCTATACCTATCTCCTGAAGGACGGGGCGCTCGCTTGGGCGGGGCTGCCGGACGTCGATCTCTCCTATCTTAGCTTCCTCACTTTCATCGGCGTCATCGCCGCCATCGTGCAAATTCTGGAAATGCTGCTCGATAAATACGTGCCCGCCCTCTATAACGCCTTGGGCATTTTCCTGCCGCTGATTACCGTCAATTGCGTCATCATGGCGGGTTCCCTGTTCATGCAGGAACGCGACTACAACTTTTCCGAAAGCGTGGTGTATGGCGTCGGCTCCGGCTTTTCCTGGGCGCTGGCGATTGCGCTCCTGGCCGGAATCCGCGAAAAACTGAAATACAGCGACGTGCCCGTCGGATTGCAAGGTCTGGGCATCGCCTTCATCATCATCGGCCTGATGTCGCTGGGCTTCATGTCCTTTTCCGGCGTACAGCTATAAAAAACCGCCATGCACAGCAAAACCTTCCTTTTGCGTCCTGCCCTGTTCGTCTGCCTCTACCTGCCGTTTCTGGCGGCGGCGGATGTTCTCCACCTGCGCGCCGGTTTTGATTGTCAGCCCGCGCGTGACCGCCTGATTCTGACCTACGATTCGGCCTTCAATTACGCGGGAGAAATTATGGCGGAGAAGGCGAGCGCGACGCAGTGGAAACCTGACGTAACATACGACGATAACAGCTTTGTCAGCAGCGTCCGTTCGTCGCGGGGCGTCTGCCGCTTGAGCGACGGCGAATACCGGATCGAAATTTATCCCAAACCGGGCAATGCCAATGCTCTGGGCAGGTGTGGCGCCTTCATGGGCGCGGGCGCGAAAGTGGAAAAAGACGGGAAGACGCTGTTTGATGGCGACTTCGACGATTCCTGCCATCGCTTGGATTGGCCGATCATTCATCGCGTGCTGATTCGTCCGGGACGCGTTCCGTTGAAGCGCGTGAGCAGGGCTGATGAGGATCTAAGGCTGATGTTTGTCGTTGCCTGCCAGCCGGAGTATCGCCAGTTGCGTCTGGAGTTCGTTTTTGGCATGACCCGGAGATGGGGCGAAACGCCGCCCGCCGCGAACCGGATCGAGGATATGCTCGACCGCGCGGATAATGCCATCGACCTCGAAGCCAGTTGCCGTCTGGGCGACAGTGAGTATCGTTATGTCCTTCATCCCTTCATTCCCGAAGGCAAGTCCTGTGGCGCCGCGCGCTGGGGCAGCGCCCACCTCACGATCACCCGGGACGGCGAGACGATTTTCGACGCGCCCTTCACCAAAGATTGCAGCGACCCGGAAGCCCCGGTTCTTCGTGGCGTCACCGTGCGTCCCGGCAAGGAACCCGCGCAGGACACCCTGCCCGCAGCCTTGTTCTATGATCCTGAAAATGACGAGGAATACGAAAGGCCGATTCATGATGAATAAATATGGAAGGACTGTCCATACGCTGTGCGGACTGGGGCTGCTGTTCATTATTCTGCGCTTAACCCGTCATCAATATGACTGGATGCGGGAAATGACGCCCTCCATTCCCGCTGGTGTGATCGAAGATGCTTCTATGAACAGCGCCGTGTTCGTCACAGTACTCTTGGGCACCATAATCCTTGTCCAGTCGTTCCTTGTTTTCAGCGCAAGAAAAATGCGGGAGAGGATCGGAAAATACGGAAAAGGATCACATCCGTTTTCTTTATTTTTCTGGCTCTGGTCGTATGGAGCATTCGCGCCGCGCAAGGTACTGATTCATGAATTTTTGAAAGAACCACGATGAACACTCAGGAAATTTTTCTCGCCATCGGCATGTTCACCGGCATTGTGCTGGCGTTGGCGGTCATCATTCTCATCGCCCGCGCTTGGCTGGTCAGCAGCGGCGATGTCGTGATTGAAATCAATGACGAGCGCAAAATCACTGTTCCCGCTGGCGGCAAGCTCCTGCAAACGCTGGCGACGAACAACATTTTCCTTTCCTCCGCTTGTGGCGGCGGCGGCACCTGCGCCCAGTGCAGATGCCAGGTCTTTGAAGGCGGCGGCGACATGCTGCCGACCGAAGAACCGCATTTCACCCGCCGCGAAGCGAAAGCGGGCTGGCGGCTTTCCTGCCAGACGGCGGTCAAGCAGAACATGAAAATCGGCATCCCCGAAGAAATCTTCGGCGTCAAAAAATGGGAATGCGCGGTGGTCTCCAACCCCAACGTCGCCACCTTCATCAAGGAACTCACCCTGGCGCTGCCCGAGGGCGAAAACGTCAATTTCCGCGCGGGCGGCTACGTGCAACTCGAATGCCCACCGCATACGGTGAATTACAGGGATTTCGACATCGAACCCGAATACCGGGGCGATTGGGACAAATTTAATCTTTGGCGCTACGTCTCGAAAGTCGACGAACCCACCGTTCGCGCCTATTCGATGGCGAATTATCCGGAAGAAAAAGGCGTGGTGAAGTTCGACATCCGCGTCGCCACCCCGCCGCCGGGGCGCGACGACATCCCGCCGGGCAAGATGTCTTCCTTTGTGTTCAACCTGAAACCCGGCGACAAAATCACGGTTTACGGCCCCTTCGGCGAATTCTTCGCCAGAGAGACGGACGCCGAAATGGTCTTCATCGGCGGCGGTGCGGGCATGGCCCCGATGCGCTCGCACATTTTCGACCAACTGAAACGCCTGAAAACGAAACGCAAAATCAGCTTCTGGTACGGCGCGCGCTCCATGCGCGAAGCCTTCTACGTCGAAGAATTCAACCAACTGCAAGCCGACAACCCCAACTTCACCTGGACCTTGGCGCTCTCCGACCCGCAACCCGAAGACAACTGGAGCGGTCCAACCGGCTTCATCCACAACGTGCTGTTTGAAAGCTACCTGAAAGACCACCAAGCCCCGGAAGACTGCGAGTTCTACATGTGCGGGCCACCCGTGATGAACGCGGCAGTCATCAAAATGCTGCTGGACTTGGGTGTGGAACGGGAAAACATTTTGTTGGATGATTTTGGAGGGTGAGGTGTTGGGCGGAAGGACTTATCCCCTTGTGTCTGCCTGGCGCTCACAAGCCATGACGTTTCTTGAACTGTCGTGTTCCCATTTGATCGAGCAGTTTGAGGGGGGCGGTAGTACGCATCATCATAAAAATATTAATTTGTTGGAAATCAACAGGATGAGTATGAACAATTGTTGTTATGCATCTTCAGAAACCAAGTATACACCTACTAAGGGTATACTGTACGTTAGCTGCTCTGCACGTAAACAAGTTATGAACGGAGATATATGCAATGAATAACGTAAGACAGCAAACCCTATTTGCGGAGCAGAATCCAGAATGCTTGAACATCGAAGATAGCGCAAGAATACTTGGGGTGTCTGGTGCCACTGTAAGAAACTGGATTAAAACCGGTTATCTGGTGGCTGCATCAAAAGGTAAAGTTTCAAAATATTCGGTAGAAAATTTTAAGAACAACGTATCTGGGATAGAGAAGCTTAATCAGAGAGCAAACAAGTCGAAAAAAGACACACATAACCATGAGTCTATTGTGGCTGAATTCTTGAAAAAAGCGAAATCTGAGCGTGAAATATCCGAATCTATTGGAGGATGCTATGAAAACAGTCTTTCAGATTCATACAGAAATAAAGAAGGAATTTATTACACGCCCAACTATATTGTTAATGACCTGCTATCGTTAAAAA
>JAIRZG010000160.1 GCA_031267345.1 Zoogloeaceae bacterium | reverse complement strand
AGCGCCTTCTCCTGCCGCCCGATGTAGAATTTTTCGGCGATTCGGATGTTCTGCTGCCTCGCCTGAATGATGGCTTTTTCGTGATCGTCCGACCTTGCCTTGTCGTAGTTTCCCAGACGGGCATTATGCGAACGGAAAGCATGTCTTGCGCCGTCCAGCGGCAAGTCACGGGTATCCCGCATCTTATGTTGTGCGTTGGTTTTGTTGACTCGTTGATATTCTTTCGGGTCGCCTACCATTTCGACGTGCGTTTGAATCGCCTCCAATTCTTCCAATGCGTCGTTCAGACTGGAAGCCATACTTTTACTGTTGGTGTGGTCTGCAAGATCACGTTTTACGAGGATTTTTTCAGCAGCAACAATTTTTTCCAAGTTCCCCGTTTTGCCGATTGCTTTCAGGTCTAAAAGTATTTCATTTCGCGTATTAATGAGTTGTTGGGCGACAGGCGTTGCTCCATGTATCGCCATAAGGCCAGTTTCCAAGGCACTTTTGTTTGCCAAAGACAACAGCAATTTTTCTGTCATATCTTGAAGCCCTTGGCTTTCAGGAATTCGTCACCGCATACTTCTTTAAGGATGTAGTTTGCAGAATCCGGCAAGCTTGCCAGTGCAAGCCATGCCCATGATGTTTCTTCATCTCCTGCGGAGTTTGCTGCGCTGGCTTCACAAAGGTAGATAGCGTTTTGAGACATGCCTAGCTTGTCTTTTTCAGGGAAGTAGCTACGCGGCAAGGGGTGGTCTTGGGTGGTCGTGGTAGTCATTTGGCAATCCTCCAGTCAATGAGTGAAGTATACAACGGGTTATCGTTCCTGCTCATGTGATTTCACTGGCGCCGCGTCCTGCTCCCGCTCCTGCCTTTGCGCCCTGCCATGCCCTTGCCCCGCCCTGGAACTTGCCGCCGCCAGTAGCGCGCCGTGCCGCTTCAAGTCTTTCCTCGTGTCGGGTTTTGACCGGAGGCATGGTTTGTGCGAATTTTACGATGTCCAGCGCGATTTTGCGGGTTGTCGGGTCGTCGGCTTGCGCCAGCATTCGGGCAATTTGACCGTAGGTATGGTAGGTATGAAGTGTGTCCTGGCGGTTCTTTTGGATGGTTTGTGCTGCCGGTTCATGCGTCTGCCCCGCCAGAGCTTTTGCAACATCCCCCCGCGCCGCAGGTTGCCCGCGGCGCCCTCAACGCGGCAGCGGCAGCAAAAAGAGTTCGACGCGGGGGTCGTTCAGGCGGGGTTCATCGGGGTGTTCGGCGCCGAACGGGGCTTGCTGGATGCGGTAGGAGGGAACGCCCAGTTCGACCAGACGGCGTCTGATGCGGGCGGCGGCCTGACGGGAGAGGCTGAGGCTCATTTCGCGGCTGCCGTTGGCGGGGACGTAGCTGTCCAGACGAATGAGCAGATCGCGGCGGGTTTTTATCTGCCGGGCAATCGCCTGCAAGGATTGTTCAGCCTCCGGCGGCAGGTTGTTGGAATTCAGCGTGTAGATGGCGTCCGGAACGGCAGCTTGCGGAGTCGGGGCGGGGGCAGGGACAGGTTCCGCGTTTATGCTTTCCGCTGTTGTTTCCGGCGGCGCGAAAACGGCGATCGCGGCGGCGCGCGCTTCCTCCGGACGCGCGGGCTGGCTATCGCAGGCGGCGAGCAGGGCAAACAGGAAAATGAGGCCGACGCGGCAGGCAAGGCGCAAGGATGAGCGCATTATTTTTTCGCGCCCGCGCGGATTTTGCGGACCGGAGGCGGAAGAGGCGTCGGCGCGACGAGTTCCGCCAGGGGAATCAATCCGGCGGCGCGCGTTTCCCTTTCCAGCGGCGTGTCTGCGCGCGCGCTTTTTCCCGTGGCCGCGAGACTGATCCGGTTGGCTTTCAAAATGAGCAACAAGTGTTTCAACAGGGTGTGCAACTGGGTCAATTCTTCCGGCGAAAGTTTGCCCAACGCACTGGGCAACGCGCCTTCCAGCGGTTGCGGCGCTTTTTCGATCAGTTCGACGCCCGTCGGCGTGGGGGTGAGGTGCACCACGCGCTGATCGTGGCGCGATCGGGTTTTTTCGATCAGCTTGAGTTCCATCAGCCGATCAATCAGATTGCTGGCGGTGGATTGATGCACCGCCATGGCGCGCGCCAGTTCGGATACCCGCAATCCCGGCTGTCGCACCACCACCGCCAGCGCCCAGAGTTGCGCGCCGCTGACCTGGCAAATGGCTTCAACCTGTTGAAAATGTTGTTTGATGGCGCTGAAAACAGCGCGAAACTGTTTCAGCGCCTCCATGGCGTTGGGGGTGAAAGCGGCGGACACGGCGGGATTCAATTCAGCAGCGCCGCCAGCGCGCGGCGGTATTGACGCACCAGATCATCGTAGCATTCGGTCGCGCCGATGATGGCGAAAAGCTCCAGCAGGACGCGCCTTCCGGCGGCGTCGTCAAAATGACGATCGCGGCGCACCACTTCCAGCGCGGCTTCCAGCGCCTCCGCGTAACGCCCCTGTCCGGCAAAAGTTTTCGCCAGTTCCAGACGGGCGGCGTGATCGTCGGGATTTGCCGCGAGTTTTTCCAGCAGGGGCGCGGCATCCGCCGCAGTCCGCGCCAGCGCCAGACGCGCCCGAAACGCCTGCGCGCGTTCGGCTTCCTGCGTGAATTCACGCGCCAAAAGGCTTTCGGCTTCTTCCGCGCGTCCCAGTTCCATCAGCGCCGCCACCGCATCCAGCAGGGCGGCTTCATCCTGCGGATGTTCGACGAGGAAGGGCTGCAACAACGCATACGCGCCTTGCCAGTCGCCCGCCTCCGCCTGTTTTGCCGCTTCAAGCCGCGCGTCAACGGGCGGTGGCGGCGCAAAACGGTCGATAAAGGCGCGTATTTCCGCTTCCGGCCGCGCGCCCACGAAACCATCTTTGGGTTGCCCTTCGACCAGCATCACCACCGTCGGCAGACTGCGAACGCCAAAATAACCGGAAAGCTCCGGGTTTTCGTCCGCATTGACCTTGACCAGCAGAAAGCGCCCCTGATATTCCTCCGCCAGCTTTTCCAGCAGCGGCTTCAGCGTCTTGCAGGGCGCGCACCACTCCGCCCAGAAATCGACCAGCACCGGCGTCTTCAGCGAAGCCTGCAACGCCCGCGCCTCAAAATCCTGCATGGAGACATCAAAATGAAAATCCGACATGGGAAACGCATACAAAAACAGGAAAGGCGCAATTCTACATCAGGGATCGGGCATCCGGCGTCCGGAATTGGATCGGGCCGCGCGGTTTTTGCTTTCATTTTTGCGCAACGGCGCGGAATCTGGCGATGTTGGCGCTGAGGAGCTGGTGGAGTTCGCTGCCGGGTTCCACCATGGGCAGGAGTTTTTCCCAATAGGCGACGGCTTCCTGTTTTCGTCCGGCTTCCAGCGCCGCCATGCCGGCGAGAAAGAGGGCGTGGGCGTGTTGCGGGTTGAGTTGCAACGCCCGCTCGGCCAGGATTCCGGGTTTGCCCTGCATCCGCGTTTCGGAGGACATCGCCAGGGTTTCGGCGTAGTCGGCGAGGAGATCGGCGTTGTCGCTGATTTTTTCTTCAACGCGGGCGTAAGCGGCGGCGGCGTCCGCGGGACGATCAAGGATTTTGTAGGCGCGCGCCAGCATGATCCAGCCTTCGGCGTCTTCCGGATTTTCCTGAAGACGCGCGGCGAGGCGTTCGACAGCGGCGCGCATTTCTTCCTGCGTCATGCTGTTTTCCGCAGCGGCGGCGCGGGCGTTCCGGATTTCCGGCAGCAACGCCAGCGGTTGTCCCAACACGCCGTAGAGCGCGACGCTGCCCATGACCAGCGTCAACGTCAGCACAACGGCGGTCTTGGGACTGGGCGCGAAGGCGGCGGCGTGGGCGACCGGGCTGGCGCTTTCTTCCAGAATGCGGCGTTTGAGTTCGCTTTGCGCTTCAAGTCGGGCGGCTTCCGTCAGACGACCTGCCGCCTGTTCGCCTGCCAGTTCCGCGAGTTGCTCGCGCAGGATGTCCAGATTGGCGGCGTTTTTTTCGGGCGCGCGCGGCGCAGGGCGCAACAGGGGCGGCAGCAACAGGGCGAAGACGACAAAAATCAGGGTCAGGGCGGCGAGCGAAAAGGCGATCATGATGGGGATTCCGAAACGTCGGCGGCGGATTCGTCCGCAATCAGGGCGTTGGCGCGGCGTTCGTCTTCCGCGCTCAAGGGCGCGTCCGCCGCCAGCGCGCGGTTGCGGCGGATAAAATAACCGCGCAGACCGATGCCGCCCGCGAGCAAAAAGAGCAACGGCCCTAGCCAGAGCAACAGGGTAAGTCCCTTGAAGGGCGGGCGATAGAGGACAAAATCGCCGTAGCGCGAAACCATGAAGTCAATGATTTCGTCATCATTCTTGCCCGCCTTGATCATGCCGCGAATCTGGTCGCGCAGGTCGTTGGCGAGATCGGCGTTGGAAGCGGCGATGGTTTCGTTCTGGCAGACGAGGCAGCGCAGTTCGCTGGAAATTTCCACCAGACGCTGTTCGGCGACCGGATCATCGGCGAGCGGTCGGGCTTCTTCGGCGTGGGCGGGGAAGATGAGTAACAGCGCCGCTATTAAAACAATTTTTAAAAACGAATTCGTCATAATTTTCATTTCCTGAAAACAGATGGCAGATACATTTTTTGTCACTGGGTAAGTTGGGATCAATGGCGGATGCCAGCGAACAAATTTTGTGTTAGCGATTGTTTTCATTGTGATTTCTGAATAAATATTAGTTGCTTCGTTTATTCTCACACTGACAGCCTTAGAATCCAGTCTATCCAAGAACGGACAGTTGATGCTCGGCGATCAATCGTTGTTGGGTTAATCGATAAATTACAATCTCCCATAATTTGACATATTGTTTGTCTGTCAGGGATTCTCCCTGATTTAATTGTAAGGTCAAATGTTTTATGAAAAACAGGGTTTTCCAAAATTTTTTGCATTAACATTAAATGTTTCTGTTTGTATTGCTCCGTCATTATCTTTTGAGCGACAGTCGATAATTTATACTCACGCTCACCGTCAGCATTTTCGCAACGCTCGATTAAACCAAGATACTCGCAAGCTGAAATATAATAATTCGTTTGTCGCGGATCAAATTCATATTTGAATGTAACTTCATCGCGGGTCAAATTTTTTTCTGCCAGTATAGACACAAGATCAAGAATACGTTCGAATGAGTCGGCTTGCGGGAATGTGGTTTGGGGTTTATCAACAAGGGAAATATCCTCCCAAAGAGAAACAACCTCTTGGAATAAGATTTCTTCATCTGCAAATGTGTAAGCCTTATATTTTAATAGTTTAATTGAATTGTATATCTGCCTGTCTTTAAATTCATAAATAAAAATATGGAATACATCATTTGAGAACACAAGAAACACGGGAACAACAGGCTTGGATATTTTCCTAGACCACAAACGATATGGGTAATAAAGTTGTCGTATCAGAATTTCTTCAACAGCAATATTTTTTGCTTCACAAATATAAAATTTGTCTTGGCTTTCATAGCCTGCATCAATCTCAATTTGGGCATTTTGAACTGTTATTTTCTCTCTTGTATTTAGGTCATTACGATTATCAATTTCATAGTCAAAATTACCTGATGACATACGACCATTTACAGTAAATGCAACCTCCGAGCATTCCAGAGCATCTTTGATAATTCCGCTATTGTATGCAAATAATAATGTAGATGCTTCACTGTACAGATTCGTATGGTCTAATGTTTGCCATTTCTTAGGAATTTCAACAGGCTCTGGTTTAACAGAAGGATAATTGATCTTTTCGTGAGTTAAGAATGGGCCAATAATATATTCTCCACGCGTAACAGGTAATATAGATAGATTGTTTTTATGGAAAATATTCGGCAATTGTGATGACTGATCAAACTTAGCCATCAATCGAGCTTCTTTGATAGAATTTATTTGGTTCGCAGAAATGCGAAACGAACCATTGGAAGAAACCTGGGCTGCAATATCATGCCTATCAAACAAAATTTCCCACGCTTTTTCGATGTCAATTTTCTCACGTACCATTAATGCTATCTCCAGTTCTTTATTAAAACTTCGTTTACATTTCCGCGTCCGGCACTGTCGGAATTTATTGCACGCTTAGCCAAAACGGATATAATATCATATTCGTCATTCGCATAAAGTTCTCTGATGAATTTGGTGTCAGAATTACTTAATAAACATTTAACACCGCGTCCTGTGAGATCCGCAAAGGTGTCGCGCAAACGAGTTTGTTCAGCATCATCGAACTTATCTGCTTGATAGCCTGTAAAATTTGTATTGTCAGGACTGTGATACGGAGGATCAAAATACACAAATGACTGATGATTTGCAGTTTGTACTGCAACCGCAAAATCCTCGCTCGATATTTCGATTTCATTTTCATTGCTACTCAAATAATTATGGATTGCCCTAAGAACAGGTTCATCGCAAATAGCAGGATTTTGATAGCGCCCATAAGGAGAGTTAAACAAACCTTGAGAATTTACGCGGTATAAACCATTATAGCAGGTTTTATTTAGGTAAATCAAACGAGCGGATTTTTCAGTATTGGTAAGTGATGCAAATGCCTTTGCATCGCGATCTTGAGATCTAATTTCGTAAAAATATTTTTCACTATTATTACTTCTGTGCATTCTTAATACTTCAAGTAATCCATCAATGTTACGTACAATTGTATTGTATGTCATAATCAATTGGGAATTATAATCATTGATCACGGCACGTTTGGGTTGTGCATCAAAGAACACAGCGCCAGCGCCTACGAAAGGTTCGTAATACTGGAGTCTGTTTAGTTGTTTCGGAATGTATTTTTTTATTTCAGGCAAGAGCTGACGTTTGCCTCCTGCCCATTTTAGATAAGGCTTTACAAGCGGATTTTTCTTTTGCATTTTCTTCCTCTATTACTGGTTGATGCCCAAAATGTTTTCTGTCATGTTGAAAGCACTGGAGTGGCCTACGCACTTTGAGAAAGTGTGTAAAATGCCTCTTTACCTATGTTTTGTTTCATTCAAGCGAATCATACCACAGAACAATAATAAGTTACTATCATGGTTTCATGACTTCAGTCGGGCAATCAGCGGCAGGAGTTTGTCGTTCAGCGTCTCCGGCGTGATCGGGCCGATGTGCTTGAAGCGGATGACGCCCGCCTTGTCGATCAGGTAAGTTTCAGGAACGCCATAGACGCCGTAGTCGATGCCGACCTTGCCGTCGAGATCGAGGACGGAAAGGGCGTAGGGGTTGCCGTGCGCGTTGAGCCAGAAGTTGGCGCGCGCGGCGGCTTCGCGTTTTTCATCTTCCGGCGTGAATTTCGCGGCGTCCAGACTGGCGTCGCCACGCACCTCCTTGTAGTTCAGGCCGACGACGGGCAGAAGGTTTTGGCGGGCGAGGCCGACCAGCAGCGGATGTTCGTCACGGCAGGAGACGCACCAGGAAGCCCAGACGTTCAGCAGCCAGACCTGACCCGCCATGTCCTGCGGGGTAAAGGGCTGGTCGTTGTCCAGACGCGGCAGGGAAAATTCCGGCGCGGACTTGTCGATCAGAGGCGAGGGAATCTCGCGCGGGTCACGGGTCAGTCCGACCGCCAGCAGGACGACCAGCAGGGCAAAAGCGACGAGGACCCAGACGTAGCGGTTATTCATGTGGTATTCTCCTGTATCTCCGCGCGACGGTGGCGGTAGCGGCGGTCGAGCAGGGCGAGCAGCCCGCCCAGCGCCATGAGGAACGCGCCGCCCCAGATCCAGTCTACCAGCGGTTTCACATAGACGCGCACCACCCATTCGCCATCGGGACGCGCGCGGTCCATGGGTTCGCCCAGCGCGACATAGACATCGCGCCACACCCCGGCGTCGATGGCGGCTTCGGTCATGGGCATGGCGGAGCGGTGGTAAAAACGTTTTTCCGGAAACAGCCGCCGCTGGAAACGGTCGTTGCGGGAAAGCTCCATTTCGCCGCGCAAAGCTTGGTAATTCGGGCCTTCAACCGATTGGACGCCGAGAAAGCGAACGCGGTAATCGCCGATGCCGACCGTATCGCCGGGCGCCATTTTTACGCCTTTTTCCGCCTCATAAGCGCCAACGATGGTCACGCCCGCGACAAACACGGCAACGCCAATATGGGCGAGGTGCATTCCCCAAAAATGCAGGGGTTGTTTGAAGACGGAGGCGAGGAGGCTGCCGCCGCCTTGCGTCAAGCGCGCCTGACGCAAAAAATGCAGCACGGCGGCAAGAAAAATCCAGGCGGCGAGAAAAACCCCCAGGCCTGCCAGCGGCGTCCAGTCGCCATAGTGGAAGGGGAGCGTCAGGGCGGTAAGGACAGCGACGCCCAGCGCCCATCTGGTTAAGCGCAGAATTTCGGCAAAGGAAGCCGCTTTCCAGCGGGCGAAGGGACCGACGCCGATCAAAAACAGCAGCGGCATCATGATCGGCGCGAACACCGCGTTAAAGTAGGGCGGGCCGACGGAAATCTTGCCCACGCCGAGCGCGTCGACGATCAGCGGGTAGAGCGTCCCCAACAGCACCGTCCCTGCGGCGACGACCAGCAACAGGTTGTTGGAAAGCAGCAGGGATTCGCGCGAAAAAAGTTGGAAACGCCCGCCTAGTCCCATTTTGGGCGCGCGCCAGACGAAGAGCGCGAGGGATGCGCCAATGACGGCGACGAGAAAGACAAGGATGAATATCCCGCGCGTCGGATCGCTGGCAAAGGCGTGTACCGAGGTCAGCACGCCGGAGCGCACGAGGAAGGTTCCGAGCAGGGAGAGCGAAAAAGTGGAGACCGCCAGGAGCACCGTCCAGTTTTTGAAGCTGCCGCGTT